>CACYBN010000147.1 GCA_902772675.1 uncultured Erysipelotrichaceae bacterium | reverse complement strand
TTTTCTAATATTTTTCTTTTTCTCTACAGTAGCACTAGCAGCTAAAGTAACATCACTTAAATGTTTATCAACTATATCAGTAGCTACTCTTATTATAGAATCAGTTACTAATAAAGAAGGATTATTTCTTTGCATATTAGCTATTACTCTTTCAATTCTTCTTTGTCTTTCAAGTTCAATCTCTTCTTCTAAACTTGGTTCTTTTCCACCTAATCTAATATCTGTTCCACGACCAGCCATTTCTGTAGAAATAGTTATAGCTCTAGGAGCTCCAGCATCTGCAATAATTCTAGCTTCTTCTTCTAAATTATCTACATTAGCATTTAATACAGGAATATCTATATTAATATTCATTTTTCTTAATTCACTAACTAAATAATTTCTTAAAGAAATACTTTCATCAACTGAAGTAGTAGCTAATAATACTGGTTGACCTTTTCTATAAGATTCTGATACTTCTTCTAGAATAGCTCTATTTTTTTGATCTCTAGTACTATATAATCTATCTCCTTTATCAGTTACATTTCTAGGTTTATTTCTAGGAACTACAAATGTATCTAATCCATATAATTCTCTAAATGCACTAATAGCAGAAGTACCTGTCATACCAGAAAACTTCTCATATCTACCAAAGAAAGAGGCTGCAGGAATAGATGCTAAAGTATCTTTTAATTTAGTACCTACGATTTTAATATCAGAGCCTGTTCTTCCTAACATAATTCTTTCTTTTTCTTCAATAGCTTGTTGTAAACCTTTAGAATAAACTCTTCCTTCAGCAGTTCTACCATTCATAATTAAAGAAATACTTCTTTCATGTTCAGGATCTTTACTACCTGATGGGATACTATATTTATATTCAACATCTCTTTCAAGTAATAAATTTGCATAAATAGCATTATTTATATCTTCCCAATAATCTTGATATTCTCTTGTCATAAATTCATCAAATTTACTAGTTAATTCAGGAACACTACCTGATTCAATTAAATACGCAAGAGCTCTAGGTCTCAATATAAAATTACCATTACTATCTATTTCATAATCTGCTTTTTCTCTAAATAAAGGATTACCATTATATGTAAGATTTAAAATTAAATCTTTATTTCTATTTAAGATATTAGATACTTCTTCATTTTTAAAAGTACTAAATACCATTGTTTCTCCTAAAGTAGTAATATGAAATTCTTTTGTTTTAGGACAATAATATATAGCTTGAGTCATATCTAATTCATGAGTTTCTTTTACATCTCCAAGAGATATCTTTTCAAATTTTATAGGATCATTTACTCTTAATATTAACCCCGAAGTAGAAGATACTGGTTGCATTTTACCTGTTCTTTTATAAACTTCATCTCTTATATATTTAATAATAAAATCATTTTCTCTTTGAACACTATCCATAAATAGTGCTGATAATCTTATAGATTCTAATTTCTTTTGTTTTTCTGCCTCTGAAATAGCTAATTCTTCATCTTCTTGTGTACCAGATAATACAAATGGAGTTACTGCATCATCAAATAATACTGCATCTGCTTCATCTATAACTAAGAAATTAGGATTACCCATTCTATTTCTAATATTATTTGGATCTGTTTCTAATCCATCAAATAAGTAATCAAAAGCAAAAGCATTACTAGATCCATAAGTTATATCTGATTGATATTGTCTTTGACGATAACTAATATCTTCAGCACTTATTTGCTTAATTGCTTCTCTTCTTGCTTGATTTCTAAGTATAAACAATTCTTTATCTATAATTTCTTCTGTTTTACCTTTTCTATCATACTTAGCTAAATCTGTTTGATATAATTCATCAGTACGTTTACTAATACTAGCAGATCTATCAGATGGTTTAATTTCTTCTACTAAACCAACACTAAGACCTAATAATTCATATAGAGGTTTCATTTCTTCATAGTCACGTTTTGCTAGATATTCATTTGGAGTAATAACATGTGCTCCCTTACCTGTTAGTGCGTTTAAAAAAGTAGGTAAAGCTGCAGTAATTGTTTTTCCTTCTCCAGTAGCCATCTCAGAAACATAACCATCATTTAATAATATTCCACCCATTAGTTGAACATCATAGTGAGGTTTCTTAAGTTGTACTTCACTAGCAAGTTTAACTAAACCATAAGCTTTAGGTAGTATTCTTTTCAAAGCTTCTTCTTCAGAATAACCTAACTTTATATAAGTTTTTAATTCTCCTCTTAAGGATTCTGTTCTTGATTTAAAAAAGTCTCTAGTCTTACCTTCTCTTGGATTAATACCTAAGAATAATTTATATCTTTTATATTCTACATTGATTTGAGTAACTACTTGATCAATTGAACTTTTTTTCTTTTTTTCAGAAAAATACCCAAAAATAGAATGAGCTAAGTCCTCTCTTCTCTTCATATAAACGCACCTCTACTATAATTATTATTATATCATAGCACATTTATTTTTACTATAATTTTTTAGTTTATAAGACCAATAAAAAAAGACCCTTAGGTCTTAAAAATCTAGAGTTAACCAATTATAATGGAATATTAATAATAATCCCATAATAATCATGATGATTCCTCCGACTACTTTAACTATCTTATTATATTTAGTACTAATTCCCGTAATACTTAAAGTAGAAACTGCAATAGTAAATACTACTAAATCATCTATCATATAAAAGAATACATATAATAAGATATATAATACTCTAGCAATACCACGAACATCATTAGCTACTAAAATCTCAGCAAATATTGCAGGGAATCCAGCAGAACATGCAAGTTCAACCATATTAACAGATATTGCAAGTACCATAATTCCTACTAAAGCTATAAAGAAATTTCTAGCATTTTTAATCTTTTTAAGTTTAGTAACAATCTTCTTTCTTTTCTTATTATCTACTACATGGCATCCATCTTCTTCTTTTCTTTCCTTATAGTATGTATATAAATTATAAATACCAGCGATAATTGCTACTATTCCAATTAATTTTCTAATAACAGTAGTAGAAATAAATCCTAATACTACATTTATACCTAACATAGATATAAAATAAAAAGCTGCTGATGTAATTAAGAAAGCATATCCTAAAATAAACATTTTCTTTTTATTCTTTAATCCAAATAACATATCTATAATAAATAGTAATATCCACATAGCACATGGATTAAATCCATCTACAAATCCCAATAATATTGCAGCAAAACCAACAGTAGTATCAGTAGCATTTACTTCTCCTAAAAGAGGTAATTCTATTACATTCTCATCTATTACTGTTTTATCTACTTTTTCATTTAAATAAAAAGCTATTTTCTTTTCTATTTTTTCTCCAATACTATCAGAATATCCTGCAAAATATTTATCACCTATTACAGTAAATGGAACAGATACTTCAGTAACTCCCTTATTAAAAGCATCAAATACTTTTTTAGATTCAATCATTAATTCTTTATTATTTTTATTATTCCATGTTTCATAAGAATATATATGTACTTTATTTCCATATTTCTTTTCTATTAATTTAAAAAACTTTTCTTCTTTAGCACAATGAGGACATCCATCTCCATAAAAGAAATAAACATTTACTACCCCATCTTCCTGTTTAACATTAACTATATCTTTAATTAAATCTACATAACTATCATGTAACTGATTTAATTCTTCTTCTTTTAAATATTTATCTATTTGTTTAGTAATACTAGTAGCAGTAGATTCTGAATAACCAGAATAATATTTAGTACCAATTACAGTAAATGGAACAGATGTAGCTGTAACACCTTTTTTTAAAGCTCCTACTTTTTCCTTAGCTTCTTGCATCAATCTATTATTCTTACTATTATTCCATGTTTCATATCTATATATTTTTATTTTAGATCCATATTTTTCTTCTAAAGTATCTAAAAATTTCTCTTCTTTAGCACAATGAGGACATCCATCTCCCCAAAAGAAATATATATTTATAACATCTTTCTTCTCTTCAACATTTAATAAATCAGATAACTTATCTTCATAATCATTAGATAATGCCAATCCCTTAATAGGAAGTAATAATATGATTAGTATAAATAATAATGCCAATATTTTCTTTTTCATAATAATCTCCTATCTATATTTATTAATAAATTCTTCTATTTCTTCTTTAGTTTTTTCTCCTATTAAACGACCTAATTCTTGATCATTATCTAAAGCAATAACTACAGGCAAAATATCTCCTACATTGTATTTTTCCACTTCTTCTTCATCAAAATCATAATCTAATTCTTCTACATTTAATGATTTATCTTCATCCATTAATTTCTTCCAAACTTTATTAGTAATAATACAAGCTGGACACCATACTGCATTTATTTTAACAAACTTCATAATAATCACCCTTTTATATTAGTCAATTTATTGTAGCATTTATCAAAAGCTTTAATAAATCCATCTATTTCTTCTTCAGTTGTCTTATAAGATAAACTAATTCTTACACTAGAAGATGCTCTTTCTTTATCATGAGTCAAAGCATAAACTGAAGGTGACTCAGTATTCTTTGTAGCACATGCTGTTTGAGTAGAAATATAAACATCATATTCTTCTAAAGCATGTTGCATTACTTCTGGTTTTACTCCTAGAATACTAATATTTAATATATATGGTAACGCATCTTCTGGACTATTAATTCTAACTTTTTCATATTTAGATAATTCTTCTCTTACTTTTTTATTAATATTAGTAACATATTCATAATGTTTATCTAAATCACTAGAAACTAATCTCATAGCTTTAGCCATAGATGCAATTAATTGAGTAGCAGGTGTTCCACTTCTATATATAGTAGTAGATTTACCTCCATGTATTATTGGTTCTATTTGAATACTTTCTTTTTTAATTAAAGCTCCTACTCCTTTAATTCCAAAGAACTTTTGAGCAGATAGAGAAGCTAAATCTATATTAGTTAAATCTATTTTTATTTTACCAACAGCTTGAGTAATATCTACATGAAAGAATAATTTAGGAAATTCTTTTAACATTTTACCTATTTCTTCTACATCTTCAATAATTCCTATCTCAGAATTAACCGCAGTAATACTAACTAATATAGTATCATCTCTAATCATAGATCTTAACTTATCTATATCAATTTTCCCGTTTTCATCTGTATCTATGAAATCAATATCATATCCTTTTCTTTGTAAATATCCAACTGGTCCTAAAACAGATGAATGTTCAAAATTAGTAGTTATTATATGTTTACCCCTATTTTGGAATTTCTCTGCTATTCCAACTATAGCTAGATTATTAGCTTCACTAGCTCCACTAGTATAAATAATCTCACTAGTCTTAACTCCTAATATATTTGCAATTTGCTCAGTTGATGCATCTATTAATTTTTTTGCTTCTACTCCCATTTTATGTAAAGAATTAGGATTAGCCCAATAGTTAAGACAGGCTTTAGAAAAAGTCTCCACTACTTCTTTATCTACTGGTGTTGTTGCTGAATAATCTAAATAAATCATATAATCCTCCTAAATTTTAAAATATGCTTTTTTACCTTTATTATTTCCAAATACAACAATAATTTCTTTATAACTATCTGGTACTTGGAATGCTATTTGTACTTTACCACTCTTATTAGTAGTAACTCCTGTATCACTATTAATTTCAATAACTTCAGTTACTTCTTTTAATTTATTATTAACAAATTGTTTACCAGATGTATCAAGTACTTCTACATCTACTCCTACATTAGTACCAAAAGATTCTGTTTTAAAATTAGTTAAAGTTACTTCATAAGTAAGAATATAAACAGTATATCCATCTTTTATTTTTAATAAATCTTTTATATCAACTTCATCTTTTGATAATAATTTAATATCTACTTCTTCATATTTATCTTTAACTACATTGAATTTACTACATATACCAGTATCTCCAATCTTTAAAGGACGAGATAAAGAAGAACTCTTTCCAGTTAATTTTTTCTCTTCTACTGTACTTTTCTTTTCTTCTTTATCTATAACTTCTTTATCATCATTACTAGATAAATCTATAGTACATCCAGTAACTATAAACATAAAGATAATAAATATAGGTAATAATTTCTTCATAAATCACCTCAAAGATTCAATTCTCTTATTTATATCTTCTCCACTTAAGATATATGTTTCACTTACTGCAATATCATTATTTAATAATTTATTAGTTTCATAGTTAATACCACCATCAACACTAATTAAAATATTTCTATCTCCAATAAGCTCTTTTATTTCATTTACTTTATTAATTGTATTATATATGAAAGATTGACCACTCTTACCTGGAATAACTCCCATTACAATGATCATTTCTATATCATCTAAAAATGGTTCTAAAAAAGAAATATCAGTATCTGGACTTATAGCAAGTCCTCTCTTAATTCCATAAGATTTAATATCATCTAAGATATTCAATATATCCTTTTTTATTTCACAATGAATAGTTATATATTCTGTATTTAATTCACTATAGCTAAGAATATATGATTCAGGATTATCTACCATTAAATGAACATCTAATCTTTTAGTTAATGCTGCTTCAATTCCTTTTAATTCTTTTATTGGATCACGTCTTCTTTCAATAAAAGATCCATCACCAACATCTATATGAATATAATCAGCATTACTACTATTAATTCTTATTAAGTCATCTTCAATATTCTTACTATTAAGAATTGATACTGATACTTTTTTCATCAAATCACCTACTATTAATTATTTTTTGATAAGAAAGATATCTACTTCTTAATATTTTCCCTTCTAAAACAGCTTGTTTAACACTGCATTCATCTTCATTTAAATGCATACAATCTTTATATTTACAAGGATAATTTTTAAATTCTATAAATCCATCTCTTATCTTTTCTTTATCTATATTATTAAATTCTAATGCTGAAAATCCTGGAGTATCTAATACTTTTCCTCCTAGGATTTCAACTAACTCTACATGTCTAGTAGTATGTCTTCCTCTACCTAAAGCAGTAGACACTTCCCCTACTTCAAAATCAAGTGAAATATCTAACTTATTTATAAGAGTAGATTTACCAGCTCCAGTTTGTCCTGTAAAAACAGTTGTCTTATCTTTAAATATCTTTTTTATTTCATCTATCTCAGTATTATAAAATACTCTATATCCAATAGATCTATAATAATCTACATATTTTTCTATTTCTTTTTGTTCTTCTACATTTAATAAATCCATTTTAGTTATACAAATAATTGGCTCAACTTTATTAACTTCCATAAGTACTATTAATTTATCTAACAAATTAGTACTAAAATCAGGAACCTTAACACTAGTAATTAAAAACCCTTGGTCAATATTAGAAACCAAAGGCCTTATAAGTTCATTCTTTCTCGGTTCAATTTCTAAAATATAGTTATTATCTTTATCAATAATACAATAATCTCCTACTACTGGAGTTATCTTATCATTCCTAAATCTACCTCTAGAATTACATATATAAATATCTCCATTACAATTAACTGTATATTGATTACTAACTATTTTTACAATTTGTCCCTTCATTAAGGTGTACCTGTTGAACTAGAGTTTGTTGAACCATTTGTATTATTAGTAGTACTATCAGTGCTTCCACTACTACTATTATTTGTACTACTACCTGGAGTTTCTACAGTCTTTTCTGGTTTAGCTATTCTTATAGTTAATGTTGCTTGAGCTACCACTGGTGATCCAGCTGGTCTAGATTGATAAATAATAGTACCTTCTTTTTCAGTTGTATCTGTTACATATTCTTTCTTTAAAGTAATTTTATATGTAGATGCAAAATCTTCAACATCACTAACAGTCCATTTATCTTTTACAAAATCAGGATATTTTTCAACAATATCTGGAATGTATAAAATAACTTTATCACCTTTTTGAAGTTCAGTACCAACTGCTGGATTTTGATCAATAATTACTTGTGCATCTAATCCTTCAGCATCTTTTACTTCTTTTTTCTTTACTTCTACTTCTAATCCGTGAACTTTTTCTAGTTCAGTTTGAATCTTAATATAATTTTGACCATTATAGTCTTCTACAACATATTTTTCTTCTCCAGAAGATTCATAAATTGTAATAGTATTTTTAACTTTTGCTTTTCTTCCAGCAAGTGGATCAGTTTTAACAACTTTACCTTCTTCAAACTCACTACTTATCATCTTTTCAACAGTAGTATTTTCAAATCCTGCTGATTCTAAAACACTTATAGCTTCTTCAGTAGTCATTCCTGCTACATCAGGTATAGTTATTTCTTTATCACTCTTACCAAATAGAGATGGAATTACAAAGATTGATAAAACTCCTAATAATACTATTAATACTATTATTAAAGACCAAATAATAATCTTAGTTTTACTTAATCCTTTTGGTCCATCTGGTTCCTCTTGGATTAATTCAACTCCACCATTATTTTCAAGATTATTTTCTCTTCTTTTTTCTCTTTCTTTATCTCTATTTTTAGTTTTTAAAGTAGGAATAACCTCTTTATCTTCAGTTTCATGTTCGGGATATTTATATTTAATTTTTTCTTGATTAACAAAATCAGGTTCTAAACATACTTTTAAATCTCTAGACATTTCTTTAACATCATCATATCTATTCTTAGGATTTTTAGCAGTACATTTCAAAATAATATTTTCAATACTTTGAGGAATACTAGAATTTTGCTTTCTAACACTAGGAATAGGTTCTTTTAAATGTTTAAGAGCTATTTCTACTGCATTATCTCCTTTAAAAGGTAATACTCCAGTTAATAATTCATAAAATAAAATTCCCATTGAATAAATATCAGATTTAATTGTAGATCCTTTTCCAGAAGCTTGTTCTGGTGGCAAGTAATGTACACTACCCATAACAGAATTAGTTTGAGTTAATTGAGTAGAATTAAGAGCCATAGCTATACCAAAGTCTGTAATCTTAATCTTTCCATCTTCTTTAATCATAATATTTTGTGGTTTTATATCTCTATGAATAATATAACTATCATGAGCTTCACTAATACCATCTGCTAGTTGAATCATAATATCAACAGCTTCTCTTGTTGTAAGTTTACCTCGTTTCTTTAGTAATTGTTTTAAAGTTTTACCTTCAATATATTCCATAACGATATAATAATTACCATTATCTTCACCTACATCATACATCTCAACAATATTAGGATGAGATAAAGATGATGCTGATAAAGCTTCACGTTGAAAACGACGAATAAACTTCTCATCATTGGCTAAATCTCCACGTAATACTTTAATGGCAACTTTACGATCTAGAATAGTATCTTGTCCTAAATAGACATTAGCCATTCCACCTTCACCAATGCTTTTGATTATTTCATATCTATCATTAATTTTTTGCCCCTTTGTAATCAAAATCATTCACCGCTTTCTTTAAAATCTAAATATGCGATGGAAATATTATCCGTTCCTCCGCGATTATTACTCTTTTTTATTAATTTAATAACTTTATCTTCAATCTTTTCTTCTTCAAGTAGTACTCTTTCTATTTGTTCAGTATCTAACATACTAGTTAAACCATCACTACATAATAAGATTGACTCAATATCCATATCACAATCAAAAATATCTATATCAATTGGATTATTAGCTCCTAAAGCTTTCATAAGTACATTCTTTTTAGGATGTTCTTTTGCTTCTTCTTCAGAAATCTCTCCTGCTCTTAAAAGCAAATTAACTAAAGTATGATCATAAGTAACTTTTCTCAATTTTTTGTTTTTAATTACAAAGCCAGAAGAATCACCTATATTACCGAACAAAACATAATCCTTAGTAACTAGAGCTACTACTAAAGTAGTACCCATTCCTTTACTTTCTGGATGTTTATCAACATAATCAAATATTAAATCATTAATCTCAATTACTGTATCTCTTAACCAATTAACAGCTTGAACTTTTTCTAGATTTAAAAAATTAGCATTAAACATCTTAGATAAATGATTAATAGCTATACTTGAAGCTACTTCACCAGCAGAATGACCTCCCATTCCGTCAGCTACTGCAAGTAAGTAATCTCCATTTTCATTTCTTAAGATAGTTAAACTATCCTCATTATGACTTCTAACTTTTCCAGGATCTGTTAAATAAAATGATTTCATAAATCCTCCTTTTTGCTTCTAAGTTGCCCACATGCTGCACTGATATTAGAACCAAATTCTCTTCTTATCGTTACACTTATATTTCTCTTTTTAATTATATCATAAAATTTAGAAATAGTATCTTTTTTAGAACGTTTATATCCTAAATTATTTGTTTCATTGTAAGGAATTAAATTAATATAACAGTTCATACCTTTTACTAAGTCACATAACTCATTAGCACATTCTAGAGAATCATTAATTCCAGAAAGCATTATATATTCAAAAGTAACCCTTCTATTAGTAGTTTTTATATATCTTTTAATTTCAGGTATTAGAACTTCTAATGGATAAGCTTTATTAATAGGCATTATCTTATCTCTAATCTCATTATTAGGAGCATGTAAAGAAATAGCTAAATTTACTTGATATGGAAATTCACTAAATTCTCTTATCTTAGGAACAATACCACAAGTAGATACAGTAATATGTCTAGCTCCAATATTAATTCCTTTTTGATAATTAATTATTTCTACAAATTTCTTGAAATTATCAAAATTATCAAAAGGTTCTCCTATACCCATAATAACAACATGAGTAATTCTTGTTTCTATATCTTCTTCTACTTTAAGTATTTGTTCAATCATTTCAGATGCTTTAAGATTTCTAACTTTTTTAAGTCTTCCACTCTCACAAAATCTACATCCCATATTACATCCAACTTGAGAAGAAATACATATACTAGTACCATAATCATGTCTCATAAGAACAGATTCAATATGTTCTCCATCTCTTAGAGTAAATAGATATTTATTAACTTCAATATCTCTCTCTACTTTATCTAGATTAATATTATTAATATAAAAATCTTCTTTTAGTTTTTCTATTATCTCTTTTTTTATATTAGTCATATCATCAAAAGACTTTACTCTTTTTATATATAACCAATCAAATACTTGTTCCGCTTTAAACTTTTTCTCTCCAATATTTATAAAATAATCTACTAATTCATTAAAAGTTTTATTATATATACTTTCCATATTCCTTCACCAACTTGATTATACAAGATTTTTAATAAAAATAAAACTTTCTAGATATAACTAGAAAGTTTTTTTACTATGTTGTTTCTTCTATATTAGATTGATTATTACTATTATTACGATTATCAATAGAAGGTCTATTATCTTGCATTTGTGGTTCACTTAAATCATTATTCATATGATTTTTAGTAAATCCATTAGACCCAACTGTTATTACTGCAGTTAATAAGATAGTTCCTAATATTAAAATAGCTACTTTATCATTATCTTCTAAAGTTTCTTTAAAACTTTTTTTATTAAACTTAGACATAATCAAATACATAGTTAATGAAGATATAATAATAGATTCTCCTACTATTAAAATAATATTACTTTTAGAATGTTTAACTTCTCTATTTGATAATTCATAATTTCTATTTCTATTATCTCTATTAGGTCTATTACCTCTATCTAAGTTATTATTATTTCTTTCATTAGAATCTTCTTGTGGTTCTTCAGGTTTAGTTTCTGAATTTGATTCATTATCTTCAGGTTTTGTCTCTTCTTGATTGTTTGAATTATTATCAAAAGGTATATTTTGACTATTATTAGGTCCTTGTCTATTATTCATACCATTTCTTACTTCTTTATTAGATTTAATAGTAAATAATAAAGCAATTACCATAAAAATAATTATAGCTATCATAATAACATTTTTAATCGTTCTACTATTTTTCATATACTCATCTCCTTTGTGAGAAAAATATACAATAATAATATTGTTTATTAAATAGAGTTCACTAAAACTACTTAATCTTTCATCTTTTTATCACATAAAAAAAGTAGATAAAATCTACTTTATAACCATACACCAAAGAATATTCCAGCCATAGTTAATAATAATCCACATGCTAGAAATACTCTAACTATATCACTTTCATTCCATCCCAATTTTTCAAAGTGATGATGAAGTGGTGTCATTAAGAATAATCTTCTATGGAAGATAAACATCCATAATACTTGTAATATTACACTTAATGTTTCTATAACAAATACAAATGCTACTACAAATAAAGTTAACTCTCTATGAGTAATTATTGCAATTGCACCCATTACTGCTCCTAGAGCCAAAGAACCAGTATCTCCCATAAATATCTTAGCAGGATGCATATTAAAGAATAAGAATCCAATTAATGAACCTATTAAGATAAATGTAAATATACCTATTTCTTCAAAACCAACTACTATAGATATTAATGCAAATGCTAAGAAAGCTATCGCAGATAAACCACCTGCTAAACCATCTAAACCATCTGTTAAATTAACTGCATTACTTGCTCCTACTAAAACAAATAATAAGAATATACTATATAGCCATCCCATCTCAATATTAATATGTAACGTAGAAATATGTAGAGATGTAGATCCATCAGTTTTCATATACAAGTAAAAGAAAAATAAAGCAATTATAATTTGTAATAATAACTTTTGGATACTAGTTAAACCTATATTATTCTTTCTTCTAAAGCTTAATAAATCATCTAAAAAACCAATAACTGCATAACCAATAAATACCAATAATATAATACCTAAATTAGTACTCCAAGCCATTTTATCAGTTATTAATAAACCAAATGTTGCTACCAGTGTTGGAATAATAAATATTAGTCCACCAAAAGTAGGAACACCATTTTTACTCTTATGTGCAACACCTACGTATTCACTAATAGTTTGACCAATTCTTAAAGATCTCAATGTTGGTACTAAAACAATTCCAACTACTAGAGATAAAATAAAACCAATCATCAACGCAAATATTACTTTTGTTAACAATAATATTCCCATAAAGAATCTCCCTTCGTGCAATTAAATTATATACTATTTTTTTCCATTAAGTTACTTTAATAATACTTTTTTACAAAAATAGACAATTATTTATGACTAATACCTTTGTCAACAATAGATTTTATGTCTTTATCATCTGTAAAATTATTAATATCTTCTAAAAAAGATAACAATTCTAATTTTGATATATTACAATAAGTATCTTTCTCTTCTTCATCCATATTTACTGTATATGAAACATCACAAGTTAAATTTTTAGCATCAAAAGCTGAATCTCCCTCTTTATAAGCACCTTGTAACATAATAGATGGTACTACTATAATAACTTGTAAAATAACTTTTACATAAGATATCGCAAATAAAGTACTAGAATTTTCACATGCAGCAATTAAATATAGCACTAAACTCACATTTATTTATCTTCTTTTTCTATTATACTCCTAATTATATAATTTGGTCTAGATTTGACTTCATCATAGATTCTAGAAATATATAAATTTGTCATTCCTATATTAATAAGAACAATAGATAAAGATAATAATATTAAGAAAATTATAAATACAGTATTTAACTCTACTTTTAATAATAGAGCTACTAATAAATATATAAAAGATGCAAAAAATGATAATATTCCTAATTTCATAGGTATTTTTAGAAAAATATTAGAAAAACCAATAATACCATCAAAAGCATATTTAACTAATTGTTTAAAACTCCAATTACTTGTTCCATTTTGTCTTTCTTCTACTTCATATGGAATAAATTTAGTATTATAACCAACAAATGAGAAAATACCTTTTAAGAATCTATGATGTTCTCCTAAATTGATTATTGATTCGGCAACACTTCTTCTAAATACACGGAAATCACTAGCACCACTAACAAATTCTATTTCAGAAGTTTTATTAATAATCTTATAGAAAGCATCCTTCATTTTAGCAATAATCTTATTTTCTTTTCTCTTTTCTTGGAAAGCACAAACACAATCTAAGTCTTTATCTTTTTCAAGAATTTTTAACATATTAAGAAGTACAGATGGTTTTTGTTGTAAATCAGCATCTATTATAGAGATATAATCTCCTTTTGCTTCAACTAAACCAGCATACATTGCAGCTTCTTTTCCAAAGTTTCTTGAAAAAGAAATACCTTTTATACAATCATTCTTTTTATTAACTAATTTTTTTATTTCAGATAATGTCCCATCTTTAGAACCATCATCTACAAATATTAATTCAAAAGTACCTTTATAATATTTAAAAGCATTTTTAAATTCATCATAAAATAAGAAAATATTTTTTTCTTCATTATGACATGGAATAATAACCGATAATTTCATAACTCACCTCTAAAAATTCAGTTGGCTCTATTATATCACTATTACAAACAAAAAAAACACTTTCGTGTTTTTTTATTATCTTTTTTCTACATCGTTGTCTTCAAGGAATTTTGTATAAGTAGCATAATCAGTATAACCTTCATTAACATCATATACTTTTCCATCTCCAACTAAATATACCATTGGAGTAGCAGGGAAATCCTTTTCTAATATTTCATCAAGTTCAGTAATTTTTCCAGTAGAATCACTATCTAAGTTATCAGTATTTAAATAATATAATGTATAATCATAATCTTCTACTGATTTAATTAAGTTTCCAATCATTAATGTACAATAAGAGCATGTTGGTCTTCCAGTATATACAAATGCTTTAGAATCTTCATCTTTGATCATATCTATAAATTCTTCAGCTGATATTTCTTTAAATGAACTAGTATCATAATCAGCTTCATAACTACCTTCTTCATTTAGTTCACTATCAACTTTAGATTCTTTTTTACCATCATCAAATTGTTTTGCAATAAATGAGACTTTGCTTAAAACTATTAATGAGATAATTAAAGCTAAAGCAGAAATAACTAAAGTAGCTATAGACATAACTCTATTTAAATCTAAATCAGATTGTTCTTTTGAAGAAACTTTTTTTACTTTTGTAGTTTTAGGTGCTTCTTCATCTTCAAAATCTTCATCGTCATAGTCTTCATCTACTTCTGATACAACTTCTTCATCTTCAAAATCTTCATCGTCGAATTCACTCATATCAATTTCTTCTTCAAGAACTTCAACCTTTTTATCTTTTTTCTTCTTAGTAACTTCTTTACTATTATTCTTTGTAACTTTCTTTGCCATTTTCTTAGTCCTCCTATAATCATCTTAAAGCAAAATGCTTTATAAATCAACTAAAATAACGCTTTTTCACCATTTTTTCACAATCAAACAAGAATATTATTATTGTTAAATAAATACCAATTTTTGTTATTTTTAATCCTTCTCTTACATAAGGAGTCTCATATTTAAGTTCAATAGTATGATCACCTTTAGCTAAATAAATACCTATAAAATACTTATTAGATCTAAACTTTTCTATTTCTTTATCATCTACAAACACTTTAAATCCATCTAAATAATTAGTATTTAGTTGAAGAATACCATCTCTAGAAGTTTTTGTACTAGCTTTCATATATCCATCTTTATATTCAATAATATCAAAATTAGATTTATTTAATTCTTGGACATCAGATGAATAATCATCAAAATTTACTGCAATAATTTCAATACTATCATATGTATAAGTACCCACTTTATTAAATTTTAATTTTACAGTTCCATTAAATTTTTCATAATATCCTAAATTCATATAAGAAGAATCAATTTCATAATAATATGGATCAGTTATATAATCTCTATATTTTTTAGAAACATAATGACCACCACTGCTAGCTTGAACAGTATAATCATATAAATTATTATCCCATTTACTTTTATGAAGATAGTTATTAATATTAGTTGGATTAAGTTTATTTAAATTCCTATTTAATATTTCATTAATAGATTCTGTTTCATACTTAAGACCATTAATTTTAATATATATTTCTCTATTTTTTATTTTATCTGTTTTTACTTCTAAATATTCTGAATCTTTATCAGTTATTTTTATTTCTTTCTTATTTATCTCTCTATTATTAAATAAGACTTTATTATTATATTTTTTTATATTTTTATCTATATGTTTTTTATAATCTTTAAAATAAACAAAATGATATGTATGATCTTTATCTAATACTGTTGTTTTTAATAAACCAACTTCTTTTTCAGACTCAGATAATTTATCATAATCTTCTTCTTTAATATAATCTTGATAAATAATTCCAAATTTTATATAGTTATTATTTTCATAAATATAAGTAGTTTTATTATTATTTTTTATTTCTTTTATCAATTTATATCCATATGGAACATATCTTTTATTATCAGTAATAAAATATTTATTTCCAAGTAGTGATGTTATTCTAGTTCTATAATTAAACTCCTCTATCTCGTAGCTAATATCGTATTGATTATTTTTTAAATCAGTAGCTAATATATTATAATTATTTGAATTAATTGAAAAATAATAAGACATAGATTGATAATTATTATATAAAGATAAATTTGCCATATTAAAGTTATATGGATATTTACCAATTAGATAAAATGATTTATCTTTTTCTTTTAAATAAAGAATAGCATCTTTAAAATTAGCTATCGTATTATTATTAGTATCATATGTAAGATCTACACCTGTTATAGTATGACCATTTACAAAATTATTATAATTAGAATCATAACAACTATAAATAGAGAATCCTATTCCTAAAGATAAACACATTATTAATAAAGTATTTCTAACTATTTTAAACCTTTCAAATTTATGAGAATAAATATATACCATAAACGCAAGTACAAATAAATTAGAAATAAAATCTAGTTTTAATTCAGATTCAACTATAAATAAGACTAA
>CACYBN010000146.1 GCA_902772675.1 uncultured Erysipelotrichaceae bacterium | reverse complement strand
TTAAGTTCTTCTAAAATTTGTCCTTTAATTAATTTGCCATCTAATATTTTCATATTATCAGCCCCTTATTTTTTTAAGTTTTCTGGATATTTTACCTTTTCACCAGCCGGTTTCATCATAACCTCTGGATTACTAAACATATATTCAATTAATTTTAATGCCTTGCAAAAATAAAAACCATCTGCAATTCTTTCATCGATTGTTGCACCCATTTCCATATACCATTTACCTTTAGCCTCTTCCTTTATTTCACCAAAAGTAATTAATGATGAACTAGTACCAAAATTAGTTAAATTATGATATATTGCCCCAACTTTAAATGAGCCTATATTCGATAAAATAGCACTAGAATAATATAAATTATCATCAGTTATACTCTTAGGAAGCCAGTCGTGTTTATCTAACCATTTTAGTATTCCTACGACTGGAATTCTTAAAAATTTAGGTAAACTACCAACCATATCAGCTGCTCCATTAGCATTACCTTTACCACTCATTTTTTTATTTCTAATTTCATCTACTTTTTCTTTAGTTTTTCTAGAAATATCAACCAAAGTATCTTCTGGATCTACTTTAATATTCATTAAAGCTTCAACAGAAGTATCACTAAATTCTACTTTAATGGTTTGAGCTAATATTACATCATTATGCATATACATTGTTCTTCCTGCTATAAATCTATTCATAAAAGGTCTAGAATATATTGCTTTTGCCATAATATCTACGATACCATGATAAAATGTAAGTCCTTCAATATCTTTTTTCTTTTTATTAATAAATTTAACAAATTCCGTAACATCTATCTTAGCATTCATATAAACAGCACTATCACATCTATTAGGTTTAAAATCAATTAAAATATTTTGCATTCCATGAATATCTCTTACTCTCTTGCCATCTCTTCTATCACCAAATCTCTTCATAATTTCTACTCTCTTTCTCCTATATAATAATTTTTCTTTCCCCTACGAATAATAATATAACTATCATCTATAAAATCTTTATCACTAATATTATATTCTAAATCAGTAATTTTTTCACCATTAACACTAACAGCATTACCCGTTACAAATTCTCTGGCTTCTCTTTTGGAACTTGCAGCACCAATCTCTATTAATAAATCTAATATATTAGTACCTATTGATATAGAACTCTTTTCATAATTTTTAAATAATTCTTCAATCTCTTTCTTACCTAAATTAGTAAATTTACCAGTAAATAAAGCCTCACTCATCATAACAGCCTTTTCATAACTTTCCTTATCATGTATATCAGTAATTATCTCTCTAGCTAATACCTTATGAGCTTCTCTTAGTTCTGGATGTTCTTTATTTTTCTTTTCTAACTCCTCAATTTCTTCCTTAGATAAAAAAGTTAATTTCTTTAAATATTCTATTATCATACTATCTTCAAGATTAATTAAATATTGATAAAATTCATAACTACTAGCTTTATTTTTATCAAGCCATAAAGCATTACCTTCTGTTTTACCAAATTTAACGCCATTAGAATCAGTAACAAGTGGCATAACCATTCCATATGCTTCCTTACCAAGTTTCTTTCTAATTAATTCTATACCTGCGGTAATATTTCCCCATTGATCAGATCCTGCGACTTGTAAAACACAATTATGATGTTCAAATAAATACATAAAGTCTAATGCTTGAAGTATCATATATGAAAATTCAGCATAAGTAATACCAACTTCCAATCTACTTCTAACCTTATCCTTACCAAGCATATATCCAATATTAAAATACTTTCCATAATCACGAAGAAAATCAATTACACATATATCCTTAGTCCAATCATAATTATTAACTACCTCAAATCCAAATACCTCTTCAGCTTGTTTCTTAAGCGCTTTAATATTTTTTTCAACTTCTTCTTTACTAATCATTGGCCTTTCAGCAGTAGGCTTTGGATCTCCAATTAATCCTGTAGCTCCACCTATCAAAAGTATTGGTTTATGTCCGTACTTAGCAAGTCTCTTACTAATTAAAAATGAAGAATAATGCCCAATATGCAAACTATCAGCAGTTGGATCTGTACCAATATAGAAAGTAATTTTCTCATTATTTAATTTATCAATTAGTTTTTCATCACTAATATCTTGAACTAATCCTCTCCATTTCAAATCTTCATAACATGTCATACTATCTTCCTCCCATTTTCTTTTTAT
>CACYBN010000145.1 GCA_902772675.1 uncultured Erysipelotrichaceae bacterium | reverse complement strand
TCCAGGTTTATCTATTATTTCATATGATAAATCTCTTATTTCATTCTTATATAGATATGAACTAATTACATTTAAAATACAATAATAAATAACTAGTGTTCCAATTATTTGATTAATACTAAATACTGAAGATGTTGGATTTACTAATAATATTATACCTAAAACAAACATAATAATCAAAATAAATAAACTTAGACCAAAATTATTATTTCTAATTCTATGTAGTTCACCACTATATTTAAGTTTAATAAATGGATATACAACCATTATTACTCCAAAGAATACTTGAAAACCATTACCTATTAAAGTAGGATTAGCAAATAATACTATACTTACTATAAAAGATATTATACATCCTACTAAACTACCTGTTAGTTTTTTATTTTTATCTTCTCTAGTTAAATATTTAAATAAAGCAAATACTCCAGTAAGTATTAATATTACTCCTAAGAATCTAGATAAAAATGTAGTAGTAGTATAAGGTTTAAATAATAAATAACCACCAAATATACTAAATAAAATTGAACCACATATATTCATCCAAAAAGAACTTTTTACATCATTTTCAACCATAAAATCACCCTATTTCTTTAAAAATACTAAATATAATACATATAATATACAGAATAATACTCCACCTAATATTATAAGTCTATTAGTAGCTTTAGAACTTCTTTTCTTCAAAGTCATAAATGTATGAGCATTAGCATCTCCTAATAGATATAAAATAGTAGAAGATATTTGAGCAATAGAAATAGCCATCATACTAGCAGTATTTTTACTATATTCATCATCTATTACTATAACTGGTACTTTCTTAGAATAATCTAATACTTCATCTTTATTATCTAACATAAAACTATCTTTTAACCCATATAAAGAAGTAAATATTAACATATGATGATTCTTATATGTATATTCATATACTTTTCTTAAAGCTTTATCCATTTGTCTAAAGTTTTCTTTTAAAGTTTCTACTTCTCCCTTTTTATAATTATGAGCCAAATCATAATCTATAATAATAACTTCATCTTGTCCATTTTGTATTTCATTTAATAATACTTGAGTCATTTCTCCAAAATAGTCATTAGCTATTCTAACTGACTTAGTATTTATTTGAGGACTTATCTCATTCTTATTACCATTAAGAACACTATTTATATAAGTAGCTCTAGAACTATCTGCTAATAAAGTAACACTTTTACCTAATTTTTTTAATTTTAAAGCAAAATAGTTATCAGGTAAATCATATTCATAAGCATGAGCTAATGTACCTTTTTCATTTATTGGCAAAAGAGATGTAATCTTAATATTAGTAGGATTCTTATCACTAGTATACAATTGATTAGGATTAACTATAATACTTAGATATCTGCTTATAGGCATCAATGCATAATTAAATATAAAAATACTATCATTAGATTCAAATAAAGTCTTTCTCTTTAATAAGAATGGACTAAAGTTTTCATCAGATATTCCTTGTTTATATCTAGTTTCAAATAGAGATTGCCAGTCAGCCCATGTTTCAGATACTGATGTAGTAGCTATCTTATATAACTTACTTAAATTAGATATAGGAGTAGAATCACTAACTAAATCAACTCCAACTATTAAAGAAATATTTACATTATCATATCCTGCAATAGATCTAGTAACAGCTTTAATAGAATCCTTTGCTGTTTTTAATCCCTTTTCTGAGTTATATCCAATAAATAAGTGAATACATACTTCTTTTACTTTTCTATCTATACACTCTTTTACAAATGCACTTAATTGATCTCCAGTTGAATAAGAGAACTTATCTCCAATCATAAAAAAGATATGCATTTTACTTTTATTATTAGCAGCAAAATCTATACTTTCTCTCATTACATCATTAATAAAAGTCTTATTATAGATTTTCTTATCCATACTTCTAACAGCTAAATCACAATATCCTTCTTCAGAAAAGCATTGATAACCGAATTGATATGTACTAGATTGATTAGGTAAAAATCCACATTCTTTACCAGAAGCTAATGTTGTATTAAACATATATTCTTGACTAAGTCTAATTACATTAGGAGTTAAATCATCTCCTAAACTATATGAATCTTTTCCTTCAATACCAAATCCGTTAGCTAAAAACAAAACTCTCTTCTTCATTGAAATCCCCTCTTCCAATTCTAATTATATTTTATATTTTATTTCAAGTAAAATCAATCTATATTTTGTTCATTATACGCTTTGATTACATTTTTCATTAAAGATATTACAGTCATACGTCCAACTCCATTAGGGACTGGAGTCATAGCATAAACTTTATCAGTTAAACTATTAAAATCAACATCACCAGTAAGTTTATTATCTATTACATTAATACCTACATCAACAACAACAGCATTATCTTTAACCATATCTTCTTTAATAAAATTAGCTTGTCCTATAGCTACTATTAAAATATCTGCTTTACTTGTATATTCTTTTAAATCAACTGTTTTAGAATGAGTAACTGTAACTGTTGCATTTTCATTAAGTAAACATGCTATTAAAGGTTTACCTACTAATTGACTTCTTCCAACTATAACTGCATGTTTCCCTTCAATATTTATATTATATCTGTGTAACATTTCCACTACTCCTAAAGCAGTACATGGAACAAAACAATTCTTTTTACCAAATAAATTACCTAAATTAACTGAAGTTAATCCATCTACATCTTTAGATGCTGCTACTCTATTTACAATAGTATAACTATCTAGATGCTTAGGTAATGGTAATTGCACTATTATTCCAGACACTTCCTTATCATTATTTAAAGAATCTATTTTATTAAGAATCTCATCTTCAGTAACAGTCTCTTCATATTTAATATGTTCAACTTCTATTCCAATATTAGAACCTACTCTTATTTTTTGATTAATATATTTATTAGAAGCTTCATTATTACCTACTTGTATAATTACAAGTTTAGGTTTCCCATTTAAAGATTTAACTTCTTCACTAAGTTCATTAATCATTTCTTCTTGTAATTTTTTACCATCCATTAAAATCATATTATCACCTATAAATATTTTATCATTTACTTTAGAACTTCTAAAGTGCTTTCTAAATTATTATCTATATCATATAAATAGAAAACATTATTTTCATAAATTATAAAAGAACCATCACAATCATCTCTAGGCAATGAAATACTACCAGGATTTAGATAATATTTAGTATATTCTTTATACATCCATCTAGAATGAGTATGACCTTGAATTAATATATCTCCTTCTCTATCCATAAATGATTTATTATTAATATTATATCTATTACCATGAGTAAAAAACATTCTATGCCCATCTATAGTTAAACTAATATATCCTTCACATAAAGGAAAATCTAATCCATCTATATATTTATCATTATTACCCATCATACAAGTAAAATCATATTTACGAGAAAAATTATTAAGTAAAGTTTTAACTTCTTCATAGTCATATCCTGGAGTTAATAAATCACCTAAACAAATCATCATATCAAAATTATTATTAGTATATATATCTAACACTTCCTTTAAATTTTTACTATAACCATGAATATCAGATATTATCATTATCTTCATATTTTACTCCTAAAAAAGAGAAGAATTACTCTTCTCCATAATCATCATCATCACCATTATCATCTTGTAAACTCTTAAAGTCTATCTTTCCTAACAATGTCTTAGGTAAACTCTTTCTGAATACAAATTTATATGGGCATTCGTAATGTGCTAGATTCTTTTTACAATAATCTTTTATTTCTTTCTTTGTAAATATGCTAGGTCTAAATCCATCATTCAATACTATAAAGGCTTTAGCTACTTCCATTTTATATGGATGAGGCATACCTACTACAGTACATTGAAGTACTGCTGGATGAGTTTCGATTACTTCTTCTACATGTTGAGGATATACATTATATCCAGAAGAAATAATCATTCTCTTAATTCTTTGATCATAAAAGACAAAACCATCTTTATCCATATGTCCCATATCACCAGTATGTAACCATATATGTCCATCATTATGAAGTTGTAACATTTCATTTGTTTCTTCTTCATTATTTAAATAACCCATCATAACTGTAGGACCACATATACATATTTCACCTTTTTCCATAGGTTTTACTTCTTTACGAGTTACTGGATCTATTATTTGAATATAATTATGTAAGAAAGGAATACCAATACTTCCCGCTCTATGAACTTCTTTATAGTCACAACATACTGCACTCATAGCTTCAGTCATTCCGTATCCTTGTGCTATTTCTATCTCACAACCATGTTCCTTCAAATATTTATTAATTCTTGCTTCTAAAGCAGGATTTAAACTATCTCCTCCAGAAACTATATATTTAATACAAGATAAATCTAAATTTTTAACTTTATTAGTTTTAGTTAATGCTTCAAATAATGTAGGAACTCCCATTACTACGTTTGGATGATGCTTATCTAATAAAACATCAAATCTCTTAGCATCAAAAGTTGGTAATAATATTGTAGATACTCCTAAAGCATAAGCAGTATGCATAGTAACACCAATACCAAATCCATGGAATATAGGCATTATAGTTAAACACTTATCTCCAATCTTAAGTCTCTTTAAGAAAGTCTCTCCTTGAACAATTAAAGCAGCAAAACTTCTATTACTATTAACTATTCCTTTAGGTTTACCAGTAGTTCCTCCACTATGTAAGATAACTGCTGGAGAATCACCATCAGTATGTGATTCAGGTATTATTACATCTTTACCATATTTTCTTAAGAATTTCTTCCATTTAATATATCTATTATTATATGTAGGATTTAAATACTTATGTTTCTTAGTAAAGAAATAACCAATTTTCATATATAAAGGCATTGAATCAGCTGCTGAAACACAAATAATCTTTTTTAAATTAGTTTCATCATCTATATTATTAACCTTTTCATAGTCCAAATCTATTGTAACTAAATACTCACTATTACCTTCATTTACATAATTTTTAATTTCAGTTTCTCCAGATAATGGATGTATCATACTAGCAATTGCTCCGATTTTATTAAGAGCATATACTGCAGTAATAGCTTCAGGTGTATTAGGCATACATATTGAAACTATATCTCCTTTTCTAACACCAATATTATAAAAAGCATTACTAGTTTTATCTATTAACTTAATAAATTTATTAAACTTAATAACTTTACCATAATAATTAATAGCATCATATGAAGAAAATCTATTACAAGCAGCTTGTATCTCTTCATACATAGTATTATTAGGTATTTCTTTATTTAATTCATCTTCTGTAAAATATTTTTCCCATCTACCTTTTAATTTCTTAGGTCTCTTTCCAAAGGGAAGTCTAATAAATGGTATATTCAACTAAATCATCTCCACAACTATAACTAATATAACATATATTCCCAAAAAAAAGAATAGCAACGCTATTCTATTGATCTTAATAATTTTCAGCTTTAACTTCAAAGAATGATTGTGGATGAGCACATACTGGACATACTTTAGGAGCATCTTTTCCAACACATACATGTCCACAGTTTCTACAAATCCAGATCTTTTCTCCATCTTTGCTAAATACTAATTCATCTTCAACATTTTTTAATAATTGTCTAAATCTTTCTTCATGATGTTTTTCAATCTTACCTACTTCTTCGAATAAATAAGCAATTCTATCAAATCCTTCTTCTTTAGCAGTTTTTGCAAAACCATCATACATATCAGTCCATTCATAGTTTTCTCCATCTGCTGCATCTTTTAAATTTTCTATTGTAGAAGGAACATCTCCATCATGTAATTGTTTAAACCATAATTTAGCATGTTCTTTTTCATTATTAGCAGTTTCTTCAAATAGAGCTGCAATTTGCTCATATCCTTCTTTTCTAGCTTTACTAGCATAATAAGTATATTTATTTCTAGCTTGACTTTCACCTGCAAATGCAGTCATTAAATTTTCATAAGTTTTACTATTCTTTAATTCCATTTTAACCTCCATAATTTATATAATTATTATATTATAAATAAATAATATTTTCTACTTTTATTTTTCTCCAGTTAGTTCTTTATAAGCATTAATTAATCTATTCAATTCTTCATATCTATTAGAGTTATTATTTAAGATATCATCTATAACAATTAATTGATTATCTATAGAATCTTGAATCTCTTCTATATAATCTATCATAGTCTCATTTTTTAAAAAGTCTTCTTCTAAAATATCTAATTCATTATCTAATACTAAATATTTATTATTTAAAAGTTCTTTATATTTTAACAATTCCTCTTTATTCATTAAAAACTCCTACTAATTATACATAATATCTATATCAACAGCGCCCTTAATACCATCTATTTTCCCACTACTAGATAATTGCCACATCTTATATTTACCTTTATATGTAGTCTTACTAGTATAATGAGCTAACCAAACATCATGATTAGTCTTAGTCCATATATTTTCTAAATAATACTTACTACTATATAACATACCTGCTAAATTATATTTATCTAAATAATCTAAGAAAGTATTAGCTACTTCTGTAAAATGATAATAAGATAGATTTAATTTAGAAAATAATCTAAACTCTTCCCAGTCATAAGATATTCCTAAATCTATTTCATAATCTTCTAAAGACTTTCTAGCCCAATCTGCTTGTTTAATAGCATCTTCTTTAGATGATGCATAAGTATAAATATATACTCCTACTAAAAGACCTTCTTTTTTAGCAGCTTTTATATTTTTAGTAAAATATGGATCTACAATCATATCACCATTAATACCTTTTTGATAACCTAAACGAATAATTACAAATTCACATCCAGCTTCTTTTACTTTATGAAAATCTATATCCCCTTGCCATTTAGATACATCTATTCCTAGTTTAGTATTATTAGTTTTATATTTTTTTATATATTCACTAAAATCTGTTTTCCCTTTAGATACAGTAGTACTAGAAGTATAAGTATTTTTAGGTTTATCTTTTACTTTTAATTTAAAATATTTATTAGTAGAATTACCACTACTATCAGTAATAACATATTCTAAATTATATGTACCTACTTTTGTTAAATCATAATTTCCTATTATCTCTCTAGTTGGAGTATCATCATAATTATCTCCAGCTATTATTTTAGTTTTTAAATTGACATCACTATTAGTATATACAGTAATATTAGTACCACTAAATATAGTAGGTGGTGTCGTATCAACTACATGAATAGTTATTGTAGTTTTATACTTATCATCATCTATTCTATATTTGATTTCTTTTTCTATATCTTTTACTTTTAAACTATCTATAACAAAATCTTCTTCTAAAGTTATATCATCTTTTATTAGTTCTGATAATTTAACTTCATCATATACTTCTACATAGAAATTATTAAGTTCTAATGGTCTTTCTTCATATCTATTTTTTAAATAAATAAATATACCTATAAATAATAATATTGCAAGTACTAATACAATTGATAATATTATTATAATTCTTTTATATTTAATCTCATTCTCTTTCATAAAACTCCTATTTATTCATAAATTTATTTGCTATAGATAAAGCATCTAATTTATATTTTTTTTCTACATCTAAAGAATTACCATGTTTTATAAATTCATCTGGATATCCAAAAGATAATACTTTTATATCTAGATT
>CACYBN010000144.1 GCA_902772675.1 uncultured Erysipelotrichaceae bacterium | reverse complement strand
TGAATCTATTTTGGCTCTAGGAAGGCTATATTCTTCTTCACTATTTACATAAAAGTAAACAAATCTATCATATATATTATCATACATATATGAAGAAAAATCTCTCTTAGGCAATTGTTTATCCATACCAAATAGATATACATACTGTTCAGTTAAATCTCCAACAGAAAGATAATATGTAGTTTCTTTACATTTAAAAGTACTAGGATGATCAAATTCTATTTCACTACAAGAAATAGTATATCTATCTGAAGTACTTAACATAGATGCAGCTAAATATAATTTAGTTTCTTCATTAGGAAATTTAGAATCTTTATCTAAAGAAGGTAAATACATAGTTTCTACTTTAGTATCTAAAGCAGAATATATTTTAAATAATTCTTTTACTTCTCTATCATCTAAAAGTTCTTCAGTATCAGTATCTATTTGTTTTTCTTCAATTACTTCTATTTTTGATGGAAGTTCTTCTTTTTTAGAATTAATTGCATATCCTATTATGATTGCTAAAATACCTAAGGCCATAAATACTATAATAAATAATAAATTTCTTTTTTGGATATCTATTTCCATATTACTTAGTTCCCTTTCCTTCTGTATCTTCAATCTTCATAGTAGTTTCATATTGATATACAAAATTTTGTAGAGCTGTTCTCATTTTAGAATATCCGCTTGCATTCATATTATTGTAGACAAAATTATCAAATGGGAACTTCTTTCCACCATCTTCTGATTTTTCTGCAGCAAAATGATTTTCTCCAAAGTCCCATACTTCATAACTTTCTCTAAATTCTTCAAAAGATTTTCCTTCAGATGCCTCTACGAAACTTTTAGCAGCTTCATAGAAACTTCCTCCATGTTGAAGTATCCAGTTTTCTACTCCTACTCCACCTAAACCGCCCTGTTTAGTTTTATTCTTATTTGGTTTATAACATTCTGCAGCTTTAAGAACTGCTTTAGCATAAACAATATTAGCTACTACCATTTCATATTTTTCTGGATCTTGTTGTCTTATAGTTTCTAATCTATCTTTTAAACATTCATCAGTAGAATAATCTAATATATCTGTTTTACTTCTAAAAGATATATCTAGTGGTACTTCATTATCTCCAATTTTAACAGGTAATTCTCTTATATCATCTCCTAAAAGATAATTAGAATAATCTGTTACATCTGGAGCTAATTTCTTTAATAAGGTTTTTAATAATAATTGTTTCTTTTCAGGATCTAGAATTACCTTTTTATCTAAATTCATTACAAAGTCAAAGTCTGCATCTTTAAACTTATTAGTACCTCTAGAAGTACTACCAGTATCTATTAACTCTACAGTTCCTGGTTTTATATCACCCGGAATTCTTTCTGTTCTTGTTATTTTCATACCAGATTCTTCAGAAAATTCTGATAAAGCTTCATCTATTAATATATCTATTCCAGATCTCATATCATGAGTAAATATTCTATTATCTCTATTATTTTCTACAGTAGTATCTAAATCAACTCCTACTAAATCTTGTCCTAATAAATTCATATCAGGTATTTCTAAATATTCAGAGAAGGTATAATCAGGAGTTTCATAATGAGATAAACCTGCCATATTTTTTCTCATATCTAGATAATTATCATAACTATATAATAAATTACCATTCTTATCTATTATAGGTATGTAGAAACCATTTCTTGCTATTAACATTTCTACTCTAGAATCTTTTTTCTCTACCATAATATAATCTATATCTGAAGAAGCTATACCAGTTCTTATACCACCTGTATTCTTACCGGCAGATGTTTTAAACAATTCATATTTTCCAAAATCATCACTAGATTGTTTTGGACTTGTTCTTACAAATCTATCATCATTTTTAATAACAAACCATATTGGTCCCAATCCAGCAGAATAAGAAGATTCTACTGCTGATTTTAATCCTTTAGCCATTGAACCTAACATAGTTACATCTGTATCTAATGGAGTTCCATCACTATCTGCAGCACTTCCTAAGAAATCTTTTGCAACTGAACCATTTTGTAAAATACTAGCTAAATAGAAAATACCATCATCAGTTAATCCTTTAATTAAATCTCCTTCTTTAATTTCTATATTTTGACTAGCTTCTATATTTCTTTGTTCTGCTTCTCTAATTGATCTAGTCATATATTCTCTTACATCACTAATTGAATGTAATCCAAAACTAGAACATAATCTATCTACAACTATATCTGCTAAGCTAACTATATTATTAGGATCTATTACATCACTACCAGTCATCAATTTATACATATTAGTTAAATCTTCAAGCAAATTACCAGTTTCATGATATTCTACCTCTGGTTTAGTAGCTCCATATATAATTTCTAATTGATACATAAACTTATTTAAAGTAAATATTTCTTCTTTAGTAATACTT
>CACYBN010000143.1 GCA_902772675.1 uncultured Erysipelotrichaceae bacterium | reverse complement strand
TAATCAACTTGATCAGTTAATTTCTTATCTACTACTTTTCTATATGGAGTCATAATGAATCCATAATCATCTATTTTTGCATAACTTGCTAATGAAGTAATTAATCCTATGTTTTGACCTTCTGGTGACTCAATAGGACAAATTCTTCCATAGTGTGATGTATTAACGTCACGTACTTCTGTACCAGCTCTATCTCTAGATAATCCACCTGGTCCTAAAGCTGCTACACGTCTCTTATTAGTTAACTCTGCTATAGGGTTAGTTTGGTCCATGAATTGTGATAATTGTGAACTACCAAAGAATTCCTTCATAGCAGCAGTTATAGGTCTAATATTAATTAATGTTTTTGGAGTTACTTCTTCCATATCTTGAGTAGTCATTCTTTCACGAATAACTCTTTCCATACGAGCAACACCAATTCTAAATTGATTTTGTAATAATTCACCAACTTGACGAATACGTCTATTTCCTAAATGGTCAATTTCATCGAAATTACCAAATCCACATAATAGATTTAAATAATATGAAATAGATGCATATACATCAGGTATAGTTAATCTCTTAAGATCAACACTTTGATCTACACCAATTAATGTAAGAGTCTTCTTCTTGTCATTAGGATTATAAACTTTAATAGTTTGAATCTTATTAACATTATCTAACTCTTCATTAATTTTAACTTCTTTTAAATTATATCCATTATCAAAAATAGGTTTTAATTGTTCATAAACATCTTTAGTTATAACAGTACCCTTTTCAATAACAGTATCTCCATCTTTAATAGTTTCAGCTAAAGTTAATCCTAAAACTCTATCTAAAACATTTAATTTTCTATTAAATTTATATCTTCCTACTTTAGCTAAATCATATCTAAATTCATCAAAGAATCTAGTAATAATTTGGTTCTTAGAAGAATCTAAAGTAGCTGGTTCTCCAGGTCTTAATTTTTCATATATTTCAATTAAAGCTTCATCAGTATTTCTAGTAGAATCCTTAGCTAATGTATTTTCAAGATATTCATCTTTTCCAAATAAATCTAAGATTTCTTCATCACTAGAAAGACCAAAAGCTCTTAATAAAGTAGTAATAGGTACTTTTCTAGTTCTATCGATTCTTACATATAAAACATCTCTAGCATCTGTTTCAAATTCTAGCCATGTTCCACGTGTAGGAATAATTTGTGATGTAATAGAAACTCTACCACTCTTATCTACCTCACGATTAAAATATACACTTGGTGATCTTACTAATTGTGATACAATTACACGCTCAGCTCCATTTATAACAAATGTTCCACTATCTGTCATAATTGGCATATCTCCCAAGAATATTTCTTGTTCTTTTACCTCTCCTGTTTCATGATTAAAAAGACGAACTTCTACCTTTAAAGGTGCAGCAAATGTAGTCTCCCTATCTTTACTTTGTCTTATAGAATATCTAGGTTCATCAAAATGATAATCACCAAATTCTAATGATAAAGTACCAGAAAAATTTTCAACGGGGAATAAGTCCTCAAAAACTTCCTTAATACCAGTATCAATAAACCATTGATATGATTTCTTTTGGATTTCTAATAAATCCTTTAGTTCGTATGTATTCTTAATACGAGAAAAACTTCTTCTTTTACGGTGGTCTCCACAATTAATTACTTTATATGCCACTAAAATTCACCCCTAACAATATAATTAACAAAGAACATAATATTTCAAATAATACGTTGCCAATTTATATTAATAGCATAATCGAAACAATAAGTCAATCAAAAAAAGCGGAATTACCCCTAAAAAATTAATAAAAGCAACGTTATTTAATATTATATTAGAAAACAAAAGAGTTAACTATAAAATATAATATAGTTAACTCTCCTTTCAACGTATATATTAATATAAATTATAACAAATTACAACCATAAATTAAAGAAAATTTTTATATTTTTACATAATTTAACAAAAAAAAGAGAAGTTAATTATTTAACTTCTACTTCAGCACCAGCTTCTTCTAATTTAGCTTTGATTTCATTTGCTTCATCAACAGAAATGTTTTCTTTAACTGCACCACCATTATCAGCGATAGCTTTTGAATCAGCTAATCCTAATCCAGTGATTTCTTTAATAACTTTGATTACATTGATTTTAGCTGCTCCAGCATTTACTAATGTAACAGTAACTTGACTTGGAGTAGCATCTTCTGCAGCACCAGCAGCAGGAGCTGCTACAGCAACAGCGCTTGGATCAACACCAAATTCCTCTTTCATTGCATCTACTAATTCTTTTATTTCTAAAAGGTTCATTTCTTTTAAAGCACTTATAAAATCATCTTTATTTAATTTAGCCATTTTTATTTCCTCCTATATATTATATTTTTTTCTTAATTTAAAATTATTCACCTTTTTGTTCAGCATATAAATCTAAACAAATAGATAAGTCTCTGGCAATACCCATCATACCACCAGCAAGCATTGTTAATAATCCTTCTCTTGATGGGATAGTTGCTAATTTTTCTAATTTTTCTTTATCAGAAACTTCTCCATCAATGATTCCAACTTTTAAAACTAATGCTTGGTTCTTTTTAGCAAAATCAGCTATTACTTTTACAGCTCCAACTTGATCAGCTCCGAAAGCCATAGCGCTTGGTCCAACTAAACTTTCTTCAATATCAATGTTAAGATCTTTTAAAGCTCTAGCCATTAAAGTATTTTTATATACTTTATAATCAGCATCATTTTCTCTTAATTTGTTTCTTAAAGCTTTTGCTTCTTCATCTGTAATTCCACGATAATCGAAAAGGATAACTGATGAGCTGTTAGAAACACGATCTTTTATTTCATCAATAACTTCTTGTTTCTTAGCTAAAATCTTTTCATTTGCCACTATAACACCTCCTATTATATTTAAAAGTGCCACAATAAAAGGTCTTCATCATAGACAAAGACCCTTAGTATTTAATATAAAGTCCTCGGTAGGATTTATTTTTTATACCTACTGTCTATGGCACCAAAATCAATTAATATTATATATTGTTATTTACTATTTGTCAAAAGAATTTATTGCAACTTTAATTCCAGGACCCATAGTACTTGAAATAGAAATGTTTTTAACATAGTCACCTTTAACTGTAGTTGGTTTTAATCTTAATATGTTTCCAACAAATGAATCCATATTTTCAACTAATTGTTCTTCAGTAAAGTTTGTATTACCAATTATACCATGAACATTTCCAAAACTATCTGTTCTATATTCAACACGTCCAGCTTTAACTTCAGATACAGCTTTTGCTACATCCATAGTTACAGTTCCAGTCTTAGGGTTTGGCATTAATCCACGAGGTCCTAATACTTTACCTAACTTACCTAATAAAGGCATCATGTCAGGTGTAGCAACCATAACATCAAATCCGAACCAATTTTCTTTTTCGATTTTTTCGATCATATCAGCATCACCAACGAAATCAGCTCCAGCATCTTTAGCTTCAGTAGCTTTAGTTCCTTTAGCAATTACTAATACTTTTTTATTTTTTCCTGTTCCATGAGGAAGTACTAATGCTCCTCTTAATTGTTGATCAGCTTTTTTAGTATCTAAATTTAAATTAACAGCTATTTCAACACTTGAAACAAATTTACTAACAGAAGTTTCTTTTACTAATTTTGCTGCTTCTTCTTTAGTATAAGCTTTCCCTTTTTCAAGTTTAGCAGCAGCTTCTACATACTTTTTACCTCTATTTTTCATATTTCTTTCCTCCTTATGTGGTATATGCGGATTTTCCTCCCACATAGGTCTAAACCTATATGTATATTGTATATTATATATTTTTTATCAGTCAAATTATTCAGATACTTTAATACCCATGTTACGAGCAGTACCTTCAACTATTTTCATAGCAACTTCAACTGAGTAAGCATTTAAATCTGGTAATTTAATTTCTGCGATTTCTCTAATTTGATCTTTAGTTAAAGTAGCAACTTGTTCAGCACTTCCTTTAGCTGATCCTTTAGAAATTTTAGCATATTTCTTTAATAAGAATGCTGTTGGTGGAGTTTTAACTACAAAGTCAAAACTTCTATCGTCATAAACAGTAATTTCTACTGGAACGATATCTCCCATTTTATCTTTAGTAGCTTCATTATATTTAGTACAGAATTCTTGTAAGTTAACTCCAGCTGGTCCTAAAACTGTACCAACAGGTGGAGCTGCAGTAGCCTTACCTGCTTGAATAGCTAACTTAATCTTTTTTACAACTTCTTTTGCCACGAAAAACACCTCCTATAAATTTTCTCGTTTTCGCGAGTGGTCCAAATAGCATCCGCGCTTCCCACTAATTTCAAACTATAAATCAATATAGCGCTTCAATAATAACATAACGATTATTAAAAATCAAGTAATAATGCGAAATTATCCAGCAACTTCTATTTGATTTAAATCAACTTCAACTGAAGTTTCTTGTCCAAATAAATCTACACTTAAATTTACTTTTTGTGTTTCATTATCAATTGACTCGATTACACCAAACATTCCATTGAATGGTCCATCAACAATTTTAACTTTAGTTCCTTCTTTAAGATCTGTATCAATATCAATTCTACTAATACCCATATTTCTTAAAATATTATCTACTTCATATGGTTGTAATGGAGTTGGTTTAGCTCCTTTACCACTAGATCCAATAAATCCTGTAACACCTGGAGTATTTCTAACTACATACCAAGCTTCATCACTCATAACCATTTCTATTAATACATATCCAGGGAACATCTTTTTCATTTTTTCTTTTGTTACCCCATCTTTTACTTCTACTTCTTTTTGTTCAGGAATGATTACACGATAGATATAATCCTTCATATCCATAGATTGAGCACGCATTTCAAGTTTTTCTTTTACTTTACTTTCATGTCCAGAATAAGTGTTAACTACATACCATTGTTTATCCATCTTTTTATTCCTCCTATAATACTATAACGTCTTTCAACCAAGCAAATATTAATTCAATTCCTAAGAAGAATAACATGAAGAATACAATTAAAATTATAGTTGTAATACTATATTTAACTAAATGTCCTTTGCTAGGCCATGTTACTTTTTTCATTTCTTCAATTACACTTTTGAAGAAACCTACTTTCTTTTCATCAGACTTTTCCTTTTTATCTTCTTTTTCTTTTTTAGATTCTTTCTTGTCTTCTTTTTTCTTTTTTGTTTCTTTCTTTTCTTCTACTACTTCTTCTGATTCATCATCATATTCTTCTTCAAGAACGATTTCTTCTTCGTCATCGAAGTCTTCTTCAACCACTAATTTTTTCTCTTTTTTCTTAGTAGCTACTTCTTTTGCTTTAGAAGTATTTTTTGCTGTCTTACTATTAGTTTTTTTCTTAGTTTCTTTACTCATTACTAAAATTCCCCTCTAATTAAATTTTACCAAAATAAAAACACTTCCGTGTCACCTATAAATTAACACAAAAGCGTTTTAAAGTCAATTATTTATTCATATTATCATTATAATTATGTTCTAATTTAGAACGTCTATGTTGAATACCAAAATAAGCTACTCCTAAAATAATCATAGTTAGTGATACAAATTGTGCAACTCTAATACCTAAAAACATTAGACTATCTTCTCTTAATCTTTCTATAAAGAATCTACCAAATCCATACCAAATCATATATAAAGCAGTAGTTTGTCCTACTTTAGTATATTTATATCTTCTAAATAATACTAATACGATAAATCCTAATACATCCCATATACTTTCATATAAGAATGTTGGGTGACGATATAGACCACCAATCTTCATACCATCAATAATAAATTGAGGTAAATGTAATCCTTTTAAGTATTCTAATGAAACTATTCCACCATATGCTTCTTGATTAAAGAAATTACCCCATCTACCTATAGCTTGACCTATTATTAAACCTACTACAATAATATCGATTAGTTTTAGTAATTTTAAATTATATCTTTTAGAATAGTAGATTGTATATAATCCTCCACCAATCATCGCACCATGAATAGCAAGACCTCCATTCCATATTTCAAATATTTCTAAGAAGTGTCTCATATAATATTCTATATTGAAAGTTATATAGTATAATCTAGCTCCTATTATGGCAAATATAACACCATAGAATATTAAATTTATCATTGTATCTTGATCTATATTTTGTCTTTTAGCTTCCCATAATATTATAAAAGTACCTGCGATTAATCCCAAAATAATCATTATTGAATACCAATATACTTGTATAAAGCCTAAATCAATAGCAATTCTACTCATTAAAATCATCTCCTATGACAATTTCTCTACTTTTTTATTAATTGGTCTCATTATTACATCGTTTATAATAAAATTTAAGATAGAAAATACAATCGAGATAAAAAACAATATTGGTAAACTAGTAAATTTAACTACACCACCCATTATATATTCTATTAATTTTAATATAATCATATTATTAACAAAATAAAATAAACCGAAAGTAAGCCCTGTTAAAGGAAGAGTAATTTTAAATAGTATTGGTTTTACTGTATAAGTTAAAGCTAATAATAAAATTACTGAAACAAATGAATATATGTATATATGTTCTGGATCTATTACAAATGAATCAAATAATAAATCTACAAACAAAAATACAAAAGTATACAAAAATACATAAGCCATTGCTACTAATAAGTAAGTAACAAGTTTATTAAATCTCTCACCCTTATTTTTCATTTTACTTCATCACTTTCTTCAAGAATTCTCCAGTATAAGAATCTTTGCATTTAACAATCTGTTCAGGTGTACCTGTAGCTATTACAGTACCTCCACCATCTCCACCTTCTGGACCTAAATCAATAATATAATCTGCTGTTTTAATCATATCTAAGTTATGTTCTATTACTATTACTGTATCTTTATTATCTACTATTTTATTAATAATTGCAAGGAGCTTCTTAATGTCATGAATGTGTAATCCAGTAGTTGGTTCATCCATAATAAATAGTGTTTTTCCAGTTGCTTTCTTTTGAAGTTCTTTAGCAAGTTTTACTCTTGCTGCTTCTCCACCAGATAAAGTAGTAGCACTTTGTCCTAATTGAACATAACCTAATCCAACATCTTCCATTACTTGAAGTTTATTATTAATCTTAGGTATATCTTTAAAGAATTCTAATGCTTCAGATACTCTCATATTTAAAACATCTGCTATATTCTTATCTTTATATTTTACATTTAAAGTTTCACTATTATATCTTGTTCCCTTACATACCTCACAAGGTATATATACATCAGGTAAGAAATGCATTTCTATCTTTTTAACTCCATCTCCTCTACAAGCTTCACATCTTCCACCTTTTACATTAAAGGAGAATCTATTTTTTCCATAACCATACATTTTAGCATCTTTTGTATTAGTGAATAATTCCCTAATATCATCAAATACACCAACATAAGTAGCAGGATTACTTCTAGGAGTTCTACCTATTGGATTTTGAGTAATTTCTACTATTTTATCTATATTACTTAGTCCTAAGATTTTTTTATGTTTACCAGGTATTACTTTACTTTTATATACATGATTTCTAGCAGCAGCACTTAATATAGACATTATTAAAGTACTTTTACCTGAACCAGATACACCAGTTACACAAGTAAATGTTCCTAACGGGAATTTAACATCTATATTTTTTAAGTTATTTTCTTCAGCACCTTTTATTTCAATAAATTTACCTATACCTTTTCTTCTAGTAGATGGTACATCTATTTTTAATTCACCACTTAAATACTTACCTGTAATACTATTTTTATTTTTCATTACTTCTTCAGGTGTACCAGCTGCGATTATTTCTCCACCTTGATCTCCTGCTAAAGGACCAATATCTACTAAATAATCACATGCTAACATAGTATCTGTATCATGTTCTACTACTATTAAAGTATTACCTAAATCTCTCATTTCTTTAAGAGTATTAATTAGTTTATTATTATCTCTTTGATGAAGTCCAATTGATGGTTCATCTAATACATATAATACACCAGTTAATTTAGATCCTACTTGAGTAGCTAATCTAATTCTTTGACTTTCTCCACCAGATAAAGTACCTGCCATTCTATTAAGAGTTAAATATTCTAAACCAACATTTTTTAAGAAAATTAATCTATTTTTTATTTCTTCTATTAATAATTTAGCAATAGTTGCTTGTGACTCAGTTAATTTAAGATTTTCTATGAAATTTAACATATCTTTAATACTTAGACATGTCATTTCATATATATTTAAACCACCAACTTTAACGGATAATACCCAGTCTGCTAGTCTTGCTCCATGACATGTTTCACACTCTGATTCAATCATGTAGTTTTCTAACCAGTCTCTTATCCATCCACTTTGAGTTTCCATATATCTTCTTTGTAGATTATTAATAATTCCTTCAAAGAAATCTTTACTATTGTATTGATTACCACTTTTACTTTGATATTTAAATGGAATAATTTCATTACTTCCATATAAAATAATATCTTGTTGTTTTTTAGTTAATTTACTAAATGGTTTATCCATATCAATATCATAATACTTACATACACATTCAAATTTTTTATTATCAATATTTTCTTTATCATCACTCATTGTTTTAATACAACCTTCATTTAATGATAAAGTTCTATCTGGTATTACTAAATTAGGATCAATATTTAATTTAATTCCTAATCCATTACAATCAGGACAAGCACCAAATGGAGCATTAAAACTAAACATTCTAGTTTCTAATTCTGGAATAGAAAAATCACAATGAGGACAAGCAAAAGCTTCACTAAATAGAATTTCTTTATCTCCTAGAACATCTACGATTACTTTTCCTTTACTTAGTTTAGTAGCTACTTCAATAGAATCAAATAATCTACTTCTTATACCTTCTTTTATTACTAATCTATCTATTACTACATCTATACTAGTTTTTATATTCTTTTCAAAATTAAATTCTTCAGATAGATCTCTTATTTCTCCATTTAATCTAATTCTAGCATAACCATCACTTCTTAATTTATCTATTAATTCTTTATGTAATCCTTTTTCTCCATGAACTACTGGAGACATAACAATAATTCTAGTATTTTCAGGATACTCTAAAACCTTATTAACTATCTCATCTACACTTTGACTTGTTATAGGAATATTATGATTAGGACAATAAGGAACTCCAATTCTAGCATATAATAATCTTAAATAGTCATATATTTCAGTAACAGTACCTACAGTACTTCTAGGATTCTTACTAGTAGTTTTTTGATCAATACTAATAGCGGGACTTAAACCTTCAATTGAATCTACATCTGGTTTTTCTGTTCCACCTAAAAATTGTCTAGCATATGCACTTAAAGAATCTACATATCTTCTTTGACCTTCTGCATATATAGTATCAAATGCTAAACTACTTTTTCCTGAACCAGATACTCCAGTCATAACTATAAATTTATTTTTAGGTAGAGTTAAATTTACATTCTTTAAATTATTCTCTCTAGCACCCTTAATAATTATCTCATCCATAGTTCCACCTCAAATCAGTAATATGATACCACAAAATATAAAAAAAGAACATTATTAAAAGGAGCTATTTGCTCCTCTAGATTTCTTTTGCCATCTTGATTAAGTCTGTTTGTTTCATTTCCCCTACTGTCATATCCATCAATTTGTTCAAGTATTTTTCTTCCTGTTGTGGTGTTTTTAAGTTGTGTAATACCAATATCATTTTCTCTCTGTTCATTGTTGGGATTTTCACTAATATTGTTACTATTTTCTCTTCTAATTCCTTCATCTACAACATCTACCTTTCTTGATTCAACTTCCTCTACATAATTTATACTATAATTATTATCAGACATTATATCTGATTTTATTTCATAAGTTTTACCATTTTTTCTTTAATCGCTTTTTTATCCACTTTATATCTCTTTATTTAAATTTATTCTTATATGTACATTTTTTACATAATGGATGATAAGCTTTATTATTTTTAAATCCATTTATTATATTTTTAGTTAATTCTTTATTTAATATTTCATCCACAGATTCTGTGAATATATTACCTAAATTAATTACTCCATCACCATCTAGGCAACATGGTATTAC
>CACYBN010000142.1 GCA_902772675.1 uncultured Erysipelotrichaceae bacterium | reverse complement strand
TTTTTAAATACAATATAAATATATAAATAAGAAGTGGAATATACTTGCTACTAGAACAAATACATGAAATACTGAATGCATATATTTTTTCTTTTTTCCTAAAGCATATAAAATAGCTCCGATTGAATATAAAACTCCACCAGTTATTAAAAAGAATAAACCAGAAGCACCTACTAAATTATAAAGTACTTTTATTAAGAATAGTGAACCCCATCCTACTATTAAATTAGATACTGCAGATAACCAATTAAATTTTTCTAGATTAATCGCAGTTAGAGTAACTGCAAATATTGTAATTATCCAAATAATAGAGAATAATATCCAACCTAAAGTACCTTTAAATAGACATATACATATTGGAGTATAAGTACCTGCTACCATTAGTAAGACATTACAATGATCTATTACTCTTAAAACTTTTTTACCAGTTATTCTAGGACTTAATGCATGATATATACAAGAACATACATAAAGAAGTATTGCAAAGAATCCAAATACTAAAGAAGTTATTACTCCAGCCATAGTATTTGTTTTAATAATTAACATTATAGTAAATGGAATAAACATTAAAGCACCTATTCCATGAGTAATTGAATTTATTATTTCTTCACCTAAACTATATTTAGGTATAGTTACTTTTGCCATATATTCACCTCGTTCCTATATTATAACATATTTTAAAATTATGGAATATCTCCATTATTATTTTTTATCAAAAAAACTTGAATTTAACATTTTAATATGATAATATACTATCTATATTTCGGAGGTATTTATGGATTTTTATTTATCTAAAAATTTATTCTGTATATGCTGCCTAATAAAAATTATTAAAGCAGGCTTTGGTATGTAATAATACTGAGCCTGTTTTTTTGTTGGAGGGTTTGTTATGAAAAAATTAGATAGTTCAATGTTGAATACACTTACAATTGATGATTTATTAAGAAAAGTGTCTACTTATAATATAAGTGGTATTGATAAGATTAAATCTGCTTATTTGCTTGCTTCTAGATTACATGAAGGAACTCTTCGCAAAAGCGGAGAACCTTATATCATTCATCCTTTGAATGTTGCTTATATTTTAGCTAGTGTAAATGCTGATACTGATACTATTTGTGCTGGATTATTACATGATACATTAGAGGATACTAATATTACTAAAGAAGAGTTAAAAGAACTTTTTGGAGAAGATGTTGCTAATTTAGTAGATGGAGTTACTAAGATTAGTAGAATGAATTTTTCATCAGAATTAGATCCTAAAGAAGCACAAGATAATGCTAATTTTAGAAAGATTGTTACAAGTATTACTCAAGATATACGTATAATTATGATTAAATTCGCAGATAGATTACACAATATGAGAACCATTGGATTTAAATCGGAATTTAAACAAAAAGAAAATGCTCTTGAAACATTAGAATTATATGCTCCATGTGCTAAGTTTACCGGAGAATATGATATTAAAAATGAATTAGAGGATTTATCTTTTAAAATAATAGATCCAGTAGAATATGCTAGAGTATATGACTTACTTGAGGAATTAACTGAGGAATATGATGAAAAATTACATAGAATGGCTGATGAAATGCAAGGGATATTAGTATCAAAAGGTATTCCTTCATCAATAAGAGTAAGAACTAAAAGTGTATATTCTATGTGGAAACAATTAGAATCTGGTAAAAGATTTAATACAATAAGTGATGTCTTTGCTATAAAAATAGCTACTAATTCATATCGTTCTTGTTATGATAGTCATAGATTAATAATAGATAAATTTCCAGTTGTTCCTGATAAATTTAAAGATTATATAGAAAGACCTAAAACTAATGGATATCAATCATTACATGATGTTTTATCTGGTCCTGATGATGTAAGAATACATTTACAAATAAGAACTTATAATATGGATTTAATAGCTAGTACTGGTTTATTTGGTTATTGGTCTTTAAACAAAGATGGAAGAGCTCGTGAAGTTATGCAAGATAGATTAAGAGAAAAATTTCCAGTATATA
>CACYBN010000141.1 GCA_902772675.1 uncultured Erysipelotrichaceae bacterium | reverse complement strand
TCTAGGGTGCTACATATCTAAATCATAAGCATCACCCCTTTCAATTTCCATTTTTCTATAATATTCAATTGCTTTAATAATATATTGTTCTATATATCTTTTATCTCTTTTTAGCAATTCACTAGGAACGGCTTTTTCAATTTTTTCTTTATTAAATGATATTTGTTCTTTTTGATTTCCTTTTTGCTCACATAGAATATCTTCTAAACTGTCAAAATTTAGTTTCTTATTTCTACTTAATTCTCTAATTTTAATAGCTTGTCCTAAACTCGGAGTTAAATCTTCATATGTAATTCCCATATAAACTAACTTTTGTTCTTCTTTATTTAGATAAGATAATTCTACTGCTGGTTTAATTCCCATTGTTAATGCTGTTCTCTTATCTTTTAAAACTGTATCATCAACTAATTGCAATAGTTCTGGAATTAAATTTGTTAATCTAATATAATTTTTAACAGTAGAACTCGAATCCCCATGTTCTTTTCCAATCTTCTCTGTTGTTAACTTCGGATACTCAGTGTCTGAAGTTAATATTTTTTTTCCTTGATGTTTCATTGCATCTAGTTTCATTTTATATGCAAAAGCTTTCTCAGATGGTAATATTATATCTCTATACATATTTGAATCTACCATTTCTATTATTGCTTCTTCATTGCTTAAATCTTTTACATATGCTTTTGCTTTATCTATTCCAATTAATTCCATTGCAAGTTTTCTTCTATGTCCTGATATAAGTTCATATCTACCATTATCCTTTTTTCTAACAGTCAACGGATTAAGAAGTCCATTTTCTTTAATACTGTTAGCTAATTCTTTTAGTGAATCATCATTATTTACTTTAAACGGATGATCTTTAAAAGGATCAATAAATGCTAAATCAATTGTTTGAATTTTATCCATTATTATTCACCTCATATGTTAATTTCCACTCAATATATTCCTCATAAGATATTTCTCTTTTATATCTTTTATTTCGCATAAATTCCCATTCATTCATAAATCTTTTAATATAATTAATATTTTCATCATTTATGTTAGGAACTTTTGATAAATCTATTTGATATCTTGGAATTATTTCCTCCAGCCACATAAGAGTATAAATAATGTCTATAGGGTTTCTATAATCATATTTTTTAATAGCATTATAGTTTATTCTTAAAATATCTGCTATTTCTTTTGTTCTTTCATCTTTAGGATTTCTATCACCTTTTTCGTATCTAGTCATAGTTCTTCTTTTACACTCTCCTGTTAAACCTAATTTGTCAGAAACATTATCTTGAGTCATAAATCTAAACTGTCTTGCAAAAGCTATTCTAGAACCTTGTGATAAATCTTCTAATTCTGGTTTAGTATATAATATTCGCATAATCGGCACCTCCATATTTCTATCGCATACAAACAAAAAAAGACTAAGATGCATAACATAATTAATCATCTTAGTCTTATTTTTAATTTATTAATCTAATTTGTGCCAATTATTTATTATCGGAAAATAACTTAATTATCGCTATTTACCTGCAAATAAAGGGTTTAATTAATTTTTCTTCGTCATCCCTGACTTGATTGCGGCTTGTGCTGCCGCTATGTAATGTAGGCGATAACTGACTAATGTCATAAAAATATAATATAAAACAGAAAGGTAGCCAATTTAAATATTATAAGTATAAATCAATACAAAATTCATCGTACTTTTTTACTAATATATTATTTTCTTTAGCATATCTTTTTATATCGTCTTTAGTAATAGCAAATTGTGCTATTAAAATAGTATTATCTTCCTCCTCTTCCATTTTATCATAAATATTTAATTTCCACTCATATCTATTATTATAAACGATTATTTTTTCGACTAAGTTGTCAATTAATTCATCGGATATTTCATTCTTATTAAAATTTAAATTTACTTCAATATTTTTTTTAAGGGAAGTTAGCTTTTCAATGAGTGTATTTTTAGTTATTGGTTTCTTTTCAAGTTCATCAATTAATTCACTAACTTCCTTACTCTCGTTTTCCAACTCTTTTTTCTTATCAATAAAATTTTCTTTACTAATTATTTCATTTAAATAACTATCTAACAATCTATTTAGTTTGTTATTTATATTATCTTTTCTTTTTCTTAACATGTCTAATTCATTTGGAGTATCTTCATCATTTATTTTTTTGATAGCTGAATCTAGATAATTATTTGTTATCTCTAAAATTTTTTCTTTATCTCTCCAAATGCTATCAAATATTATTTTAGACATTAGATCTAATTTCCATTCAGGAATAATTTTAGAATCACATATACCTTCAATACTTAAACCTTTATTAAGTCTTGTATTAATAGTTCCAGTACTTATTTGTTTATAGCATTGGTAACACCAAGTATCTCCGTCTTTATGCCTATGATAAATTCGCTTGTTAAATGATCCTCCACATTTGCATATTAGTTTTTTACCCCATATACTTGTTTTGCCACGATTTCCAATTTCTCTAGATATTTTTCCATCTTTAATTACTTTAGCATTTTCATCTAACATTTCTTGTACTTTGTTAAATGCTTCTTTTGAAACTAACGGTACATGTCTTCC
>CACYBN010000140.1 GCA_902772675.1 uncultured Erysipelotrichaceae bacterium | reverse complement strand
TTCCACAAAAATCCCTATAAAATCTAACTAGTTTTTCTTCTCTTATGCCATGATCATCCAAAAAGTGAAGTACTTCTTTCCAATACATATATAACATAATGTCACTGAATAAGCTTTGCGCTTCTAAGCAATCCCCAACCATTGCTTTTTGTTGTATAGAATAACTTGGATCACCATAAGGTATTATTCCATGTCCTCTACTCATAAAACCACTCCTCCTCAGTGCACATATTATACCACAGATAGCGAAAAGTATCAATGAGAAGCCATTACAATGCCTTTTTATTTTACAAAAACTGTCGAATTTAGTCTAATTTAAAAACAATAAAATATATGGTACAGTAGATATAGCATCTAGAGTCATGATTATGAAGATATATGTTTAATTTAAAAAATCAAGTAGCAGTAATAACAGGAGCATCATCTAGTTTAGGAATGCAAATGGCAAAATTACTTTATGATCCAAAAAGATGGACTGGGCTTACAACTTTGTCATCAGTTCAGTATGACATGGAATTATTTGATAATAATAATAAAAGTATTGCAAAAAATATAATATATACATATAATAAAAACAAAGGAGAATATAATTTTATGGAATTAAGTGAAAAGGTTAAACAAAGTTACTTAGATTTTTGTGGTATTCATCAAAGACCTAATGATGAAGATTATGAAGTAAAAATAGCAGTGGCTTATAATCCTGATACAAATACTGTAACAGTAACAGAAAATGGTATTTCTTATGTAGAACATGCTGATTCTACTACAGGGGAGGAGAAGTATTATTTTTTAGATAATCAATACATATTTGAAAGGCCAGATTCTACAACAATAAGTTATACTGTAGACAAAAATGGATTTTATCGCCAAGGTTCTGGTCCAGTTGGTGGTGAATATTCATCATATGGCCCAGGGGATACCTCTCTTGACTATTACTTTAACAAGGAAAGTAACAGAACTATTACAACTGCTTCCTATGAATTACCAGTAGGCTTTAGATTTGAAAATGGATTACCAAGTGAAATGAAAAAAATCGAACCACAAAAGACAGATGTAAGAATAAGATAAAAGAAAAGTAGATGCATTATGATGCATCTATTTTTTTGTCATGCAGTAAATAAGAGTAAAAATATTTTTTAATAAAAACATCTTGAATAGTTTCCCAATAAGGAAGTTCAGAAAGATTCTCATTACAAATATTAGAAATATTTTTAATGTAAGAATTTGTATTAAAATCATTAAAAGATTTTGTATGGATATATGGTGGTTAAAATGTTATAGTTACGTTCAATATTTGAACTAAGAGATGATTTTAAAAATAATAATGACTTTGTAGCAGATTAGTTAGTTTTTAGGTTGAACTATATAAAAATACATCTATGTTTATAACACAGATTTTTTTCTTTAATATTAAAATACTTTGTGATAGTATAGTAGGCAACAAAAGAAAGGTATTATGTTATGGAGCTTAAAATTATTGATAATTATTTAGTAGCATCTTGCTGTAATGATCAAGTTAAGATAAAAGTATGGCCTGGCAGCGAAAAAAACTCACCAGATTTATATATTATTAAAACGCCAAATGCAAGCGAAGATATAGATATTGCTGATTGTTTTATGGAGTTTTTATTATCATTAAACACGTTGAATGATAAAAAATATAAAATAAATAGAATCAAGAAAATTACATTCCAAAATATGACAATAAAACCTGAATTTATTAATATAATTCTCTCATTGTGTTCAATTTATGATAAATGTTTTGAAGATTATTTTAAAAACAAATATATTGAATTTGACAATTGCTATATACCTAAAGAAATAAAGCTAGGATTGATTCCTTGCAAAGATGCGTGTATATTTATGCATTGTTGTACAATTGAAGATTTTCAGTCTTTAAACGGGTTTAATGGTTTTTATTTATATATTAACAAATCAACTATAAAACAATATACAGGTAGTGTGACTATGGATTGTAAAGAAATCGAAATCTTTGATACACCATTGAACTATCCATACTTTTTTTTGAATACCATTCTTCCTAATTTAGAAAAAATAGGAATTAGACGTGATAAAGACTTTGATGATAATGAGTTGTTTTTTATTTTCCTTTTTCCTAATTTAACTAGTATAGAAATTCCAGCAGTCCTAGAAGATACTTATTGTCTAGATCAACTTAGAAATTTAGAATATGTTCATGGTGTACGTGTGTATGACAAAAGCACAAGTCAAAGGCAAAAGGATTATATTGGAGGAAAAAAACAAATAAGTTATTCTAATAATCCAGAATTTTATGTAGATGACGAGGAATTTTCTATTTGGGATCAAAGAATAAACAATAAAAATAGTGATATAAATGACATAAGACGTCATATACAAGAGTTTAATGAAAATAGATTAGCACCAATTAAAGAGGCATTTGAAGCAGGAAAAAGTCAACCAGAACTATTTAATATTAAATATTTATATGATATTGGAGCAGTAAGCTTTACTCAAACTGCACCTCCTTTTATGAGCGAGGACGATTACAAAAACAATATTTATTATTATGATGTAGATAGCTTATATAATCCAAGAAGAAAAAAGAGTGGAATACAACTTCGAACTAATAGAAAAATAATAGTTGAACTTCTAGGACTTGATGATATATTTCCTTCCATATCAAATGATGGTTTAACAATCTCTTATAACTTAGGAAATTCTACAATAGAAGGTTCAATTTATGGAGGAGATGAAGAAATTGTGAGAAAAACAGTAAAGAGATTGGAAAAAACAATGTCAAAAAAGGATTTTTGATGAATTTGTACTACCTCACCTTTTTTTATGCTATAGTTATAATGCCTCCTTAAAATGACAAATAAATTACTTAAAAAGATATTATAAAACTTAATACATACTTTTGAGTTCTTCTTTTTTTTATAAAATTATTAATATAATGGAGTTATTTATTTTTTTATGTTGACAAATTTATAAAAACGTAGTATCTTTTTTCTTAACTTTGAAAGAGGCGCGAGTATTATTAGTAAGAATTAGTTATTCAGATTACTGCTAATTACTGAAAGGACTACTCGCCGAAGTTTAGAATAATTATCTGAAATTATTCTATGCTGGGCTAGTAGAGAATATCTACTAGACTGTCACAAGGTTATCTTGTGGAGTGCTTGTCAAGGAAGAACTATTTTTATAGTATTTTTTCAATGACTTTGCATTCTGCGGAGTCGTTTTTTGTTTGTAAAAGGAGGTTTTAATATGAATGATGAACGATTTAGTACCGCAGTAAATGTAATGAGAAATGTTTGTAATCAAATTAATAATGAAAGTGAAAATGTTGAATATGTGGTACTACAAGGATTAAATCAAGATGATGCATATGCTCGTGATGCATCGATTATACAAAAAATAACAGAATTTTATGATGTTAATTGGCAAGGAAATGCTGATTTTATGCACATTCCTGATTTCGAGCAAACTTTATATAATTGTCATAATTATCCAATTATAATAGCACGTGATAGGATAACAAAAGAAATTATTGGAATTTCTACAATTAAATATAATGAAAATGTTAATTGCTTAGATCCATATTATCCTTTTCTAGGAGAGCATTATTTTTCTATAACTGGAATTCTTACTAAAAGAGATAATCCATTTAGAGGAGTAGGGAAAAAAATATATGAAATAATTATTCGTTCCATTAATGAATATAATAATTTTTACCCTAATACATCTTTAACTTGTGTTATTGATTGCAGAAATAGAAATAGTGTTAATGCTATATATGAGGCTAGTAGAGTAATCAATGAAGATGGTATAGAGGCTACTCCTAAAATTGTTGGGTTTTATACTGTTACTGATAACAATATAATGTTGGAAGCACCAACTATTGTTATTAGAATCAATAATGAATTAATTAATATGCAAAGAGAAAACCTTAGCTATTCCAATAAAGAAGATTTGTTTTCATCATTATTTTTAGAATTGATTAATTATGTTGGTAATGATAATGTTGACAAGCCAAAAGTTAGTTATGATGAAACAGGTACTGTTTCATATTATAGTTTGTTTAGAGATGTTTCTCTTCCTATTATAAATACAAATGGTACTGAGTTAGGCAATGATAGAGTTCCAAATAATGATTGTAATGTTCAAATTCCATATATGCTAAGATTAGTTATGGGGAGTAATGAATATGCGTAGTACTATTGATTTCTTTAAAGAATTATCTAGTATTCCAAGAGAATCTGGAAATGAAACTAAGATAGCTGATTATATTGAAAGATTTGCGCAAGATAATAATTTAGATTATCAAAGAGATGAATTAAATAATATAATTATCTTTAAGTATATTGATGGCAAAGAGCCAATTATTCTTCAAAGTCATTTGGATATGGTATGTGTTAAATATGAAGATAAAGATTTTGATTTTAATAAAGATAGTATTGAGATTATTGAAAAAGATGGATACCTTTGTGCTAACGGAACAACTCTTGGAGCAGATAATGGAATTGGTGTTGCTCAAATATTAAACATTTTAGTTAACTATAATTTTTCTATTGAAGCAATATTTACTACTAATGAAGAGACAACAATGGAAGGGGCTATGAATATTGATTTAAGCAAAATTAAAGGGAGAAGGATGCTTAATTTAGATGGGTTTAAGTCAGATACTATTTTGATTGAGAGTGCAAGTTTTACTGATTTGGATATAAAATTGAATTATAATTATGAAAAGGGTAAAAAAACCAATTTATATAAAATTTCCATTGATGGATTAAAAGGTGGGCATTCTGGATTTGATATAGATGATGATAGAGGAAATGCTATAATACTTTTGTCACAAATATTACTCAATCTTGATAATGTTAAAATTGCAGATTTTGTTGGAGGTACTAAAATCAATGTAATTCCATCTTCTTCATATGCTATTATAGAAACTAGTAGTGATTTAAGCAATTTGGATAGTGCTAATGTTGAAAAAATAAGTGATCATATTTCGACTCTTTCCATCGAAGAAAGTTCTAACTTATTAAAATTTTTAAGTAGTTTTAGACATGGAGTTTTCAGCAAAAATAATAGAGGTGAGGTTATAACATCTATGAATTTGGCAACTATAAATTTAAGAGACAAATTAATAACTGTTGGGATTAGAAGTTCAAATGAAAATAAAAAACAAGAACTATTAAGTTATCTAAAGGATTACTGCAATGGGTTCGAACTAATAATTAGAGGTTATCAACCAGGATTTAGGACATCTGAAGATTCAATTATTGTTAAAAGATTAATTGAATCATATAAATCATTTAATCTCAACGTTCCTAGTATTGAATCTGTTCATATATCCGTAGAAGTTGGATTATTGGTTGAAAAAATACCTGAATTGGATGTGGCTATTATTTCTCCAAACATAATTGGCGCACATTCAGTTGAAGAAAGAGTTGAAATTGATTCGATTTTCAGATGTGATCAATGGTTAATCAGTTATTTAAATTTAGAACAGAGGTAAAGGGCGAAAGCTCTTTTGTGTTATAAATTACTACAAGAAAGTATATTCATGTTTCGAGGTAATGATATGTCAAAAAATATTATGTTGAATCATTTAAAAAACGATTTGATAAAAACGCACCATTATATGATGAAAAAAAAGATGTTATTTTATAATTAAAATATGTAAGAATTAGTTCTCAAAATATATTTAATTATTTAAAAGATTTAGAATACAAAAAGCACTTGATATTTTTTATGGCCCATGATTCTTAATTAATCTATTATCAGATGAAGGAATCAAATTCAAGGCCATTTATTAATCAAATAGAAAAAGTAGATGGTATAATAATATTTGTGTAGATGAGATAAATTGTTTGAATGGTGATAAATAATGAAAAAAGTAATATTAAAAGTAGAAGGAATGAGTTGTAGTGCTTGTCAAAATAGAGTAGAAAAATATCTAAATAAACAAGATGGAGTAAGTGCCTCTGTTAATTTAGTTATGGCACAAGCACTAATAGAATATGATGAAGAAAAAGTATCTTTATCTGATTTAGATAGATTTATAGAAGAATCAGGATATAAAAGTGCTGGTATATATCATGAAGAATTAGAAGATAAAAAGGATAATACAAAATATTATTTAATTGGATTTGCTTTTTTAATTATTTTTATAATGTATATTTCTATGTCACATATGATAGGACTTCCAGTAATACCATTCTTACATATGATTAATCATCCAGTAAGTTGTGGAGTATCTTTATTTATATTAACAATTCCATTTATTATATTTGGATTTGATATTTTAAAAAGTGGAATAGTTAAATTAATACATAAAAGTCCTAATATGGATACATTAGTAACTATTGGTGTTATTTCAAGTTTGATATATAGCATAATTAATTTAATATTAATTATTTTAGGAAATAATATGTTAGTAGAAAACTTATATTTTGAAAGTTCAGCGATGATAATTTATTTTATAAAACTAGGAAGATTTATAGATAAGAATTCAAAAGAAAAAACTAAAGAAGCAATAAAAGAATTAGTTCAAATAACTCCGCAAAGTGCGATTATTAAAACTAATAATAGAGAAAAAAAAGTAACAATTGATGAAGTTAAAAAAGGAGATATTTTAATTTGTAAACCAGGAATGAAAATAGCTGTAGATGGAATAATTACAAATGGTGAAACTCATTTAGATGAAGCTTTTATAACTGGAGAATCACTTCCTATAAAGAAGAGTAATAATGATAAAGTAATTGCAGGATCTATTAATATAGATGGTTATATTGAGTATAAAGCAGAAAAAATTGGACCAGAATCTACAATATCTGAAATAGTTAGATTAGTAGTTGAAGCAACAAATACTAAAGCACCTATTCAAAGAATAGCGGATAAAGTTTCAGGATATTTTGTACCAGCTATTATGATAATTGCTATTTTAACATTTATTATTTATTTAATAACAGGTATTTCTTTTAATGATTCAATTATTTCATTTGTAACAGTTTTAGTTGTAGCTTGTCCATGTGCTTTAGGTCTAGCAACTCCTCTTGCAGTAGTAGTAAGTGAAGGAAGAAGTGCTAAAGAAGGAATATTAATTAAGACAAGTGAAACAATGGAAAATGCTAATAAGATAGATACAATAGTATTTGACAAAACTGGTACACTTACTTATGGTAATTTAAAAATATCTAAAATATATAATTATTCAAAATATAAAGATGAAGAAATTTTTACTTTTGTAGCTAGTTTAGAAAAGAATAGTACTCATCCAATAGCTAATGCTTTTAAAAGTTATTATGATTCAAAAATTAAAGTAAGTGATTTCAAAAATATTTCTGGAATAGGTTTATTTGGTAAAATAAATAAAAAAGAATTTTATATTGGTAATAATAAATTATTTAAAAAAATAAATATTAAAAATGAATATCTAAAAGATGAAAAATATTTAATAGAAAATGGTAATAGTATTATTTATGTAATAGAGAATAATAAAGTTATAGCTTTAATTGGAGTTAAAGATATTATTAGAGAAAATGCTAAAACTACTATTAAAGAATTAATTAAACTAAACAAAGAAGTAGTAATGTTATCTGGTGATAATGAAACAACTGCTAAAATTATTGCTAAAGAACTTGGAATAGATAATGTAATTGCTAATGTACTTCCTAATGAAAAAGAAAAAATAATTAAAAATTTAATAAATGATAATCATAAAGTAATGATGGTTGGAGATGGTATAAATGATGCTCCTTCTCTTGCAAGTTCAACTATTGGTGTTTCAATAAATAGTGGAACTGATATATCAGGAGATTCTTCTGATGTAATATTAATGCATGATGACTTATCTAAAATAGTTATGTTATTAAATATTAGTAAGAAAACTATAAAAATAATTAAAGAAAATCTATTTTGGGCATTTATATATAATATTTTAATGATACCTTTAGCTATTGGATTATTTAAACCATTAGGATTAAGTATTAGTCCAATGATAGCAAGTATATCAATGACTATAAGTAGTTTATGTGTAGTATTTAATTCATTACGATTAAGAAAATAAGATTGTAAATAATTAAAAGTACGTATTTTAAAAAAATAAAAACATGTTATAATTGAATAGGCAAGGGAGTAGTTTTCACTATTATATAGTGATTATATGGCGTCAATACGATTTTAATCCGCTGTATAAGAATACTTTGTATTTTAACGAGACTTGATCTGAAAAGGGATAAGTCTCTTTTTTTGAGGAGGAATTTATGTTATTAAATATTATATTTTTAGTGGTAGGATTTGTAGTTCTTATAAAAGGTGCTGATTATTTTGTAGATGGTGCAAGTGGTATAGCAGGAAATTTTAAAGTATCAAAAATGTTAATTGGATTAACTATAGTAGCATTTGGTACTAGTGCTCCAGAATTTGCAGTAAGTGTTAAATCATTATTTTCTAATAGTGGGGATATGGTTTTAGGAAACGTAATAGGAAGTAATATATTAAATATTTTATTAATCTTAGGTGCTGCTTCTCTAGTACATCCTTTAAGTGTAAAAAATAATACAGTAAAGAAAGAACTTCCAATTACATTGATGATTACATGTGCTTTTGCTGTATTATTATCTGATAATCTATTTGCTAATAATATGGGTAATTCATTTCCAAGAGGAGATGGACTAGTATTAATATTATTCTTTGGTGTATTTATGTATTATTTAATAAGTATGACTAGAAATAAAGTTACTGAAGAAGAAGATAGTTCTTTTCCTTCAATGAAGAAATCAATATTATTAACTATAATTGGTTTATTAGGAATTGTTTTAGGAAGTAATTTTGTTGTAGATGGTGCAAGTGGACTAGCTAAAATAATTGGAATAAGTGAAAGAATGATTTCACTTACTATCGTAGCTTTAGGAACTTCTTTACCAGAACTTGTAACTAGTGTAACAGCTACTAAAAAAGGAGAATATGATATTGCTATAGGTAATGTTGTAGGAAGTAATATTTTTAATATAGGAGTAGTAATTGGTATACCTATTACATTATTTGGTGGTATAGCAAGTATTAACTTTAGTTATATAGATATAGCTGTAATGATCTTTTCTGCTTTATTATTATTTATATTTTCATTTAATGATCGTAAAATATCAAAGATAGAAGGGGTTACATTCCTATTAACATTTATTATTTATTATAGTTATGTTATTTTTGGATAGTTAATTAAGAGAATAAAAAATTCTCTTTTTTTGTTATAATAGTAGTATAAGTTTATAAGTACTTAAATGTTATTAAAAAGGGCGAATGTTCCAGTAAAAATTGGTAGATAAAATATTTCCAATATCATAATATTTTAAGTGAAAGAAGGGATAATTATGGAAATTGGGAAAAAGATTATGAATCTAAGAAAGAAAAATGGTCTTTCTCAAGAAGAACTTGCTGAAAAAGTAGGAGTAGCAAGACAAACTATTTCAAAATGGGAATTGGGAGAAACATCACCAGATATAAGACAAGCAAAGGAATTATCTAAAATATTTAAAGTTAGTTTAGATGAATTAACTGATAATGATATTAAAGATATTTTAGTAGAGAAAACTTCTAATACAGAAAAACTAGCTGGTTTAATTTTGAAATTAATTAAATTTATGATTATTTTTATTATAGTTTTACCAGTTCTTCTAGTTACATTAAAAATTATTTTTAAAAATATTAATGAACATAATTCTGGAAGATTAATGGTATCTACGATTAATTGTACTTTACATGATGCAGAATATAGCTACGAATTTTTATATTATGAAAATAGTGGTCAAATAAAAGAAGCTGGTGGAGATGGATATTTAATAAATATTACTGATGCTGATATTTATGATGATATTCATAAAGTACAAGATAAAATAGATGCTTATGTAAAAAATAATGGTGGGACTTGTAAAATAAGCGAAGAAAAACCATATGATGAAAAATAATTATAAAAATTAAAAGACTAGAGTAATCTAGTTTTTTAATAATATAATATTAATAGTTTTAGTAGTTGCAACATGTATTATTAATCCACTTATTTTTAGTACTACTATATTATCTAGTGGGAAAAAATATAAATTGAATCTTAAAGTAATAAGAAGTAAAAGCTAGATATTCTAGTTTTCTAATATGTTATAATATTTATGGAAAAAGATCAATAAAGGAGAAAATATGAGAAAAAAATATTTCTATTTTTTATTAGTTTTTATGTCATTTCTATTAGTTGCTGGTTGTAATAATAAAAATGATAATAAGGAAACGGTTGATAGTAAAAGTGAGGTAAATATAGTGAAAGTACTAATTAATAATGATGAATATACAATAGATTTAGAAGATAATGAAACTGCTAAAGCTTTTGTAGAATTATTACCTTTAAAAATAGATATGAAAGAGTTAAATGGTAATGAAAAATATTATTATTTAAATAAATCTTTACCATCAGATTCATCTAATATAAAAAAGATAACAGCGGGGGATGTAATGCTTTATGGAGATGACTGTTTAGTTATATTTTATAAATCATTTAATACATCTTATAGTTATACTAAAATAGGTCATATAAATAATTTAAAAGATTTAGGTAATAATAATGTTTCTGTAGAAATTTATAAATAGGGGATTATTTATGAAAAAGATATTAAAGATTGGATTAATAAATTAAAATATTAGGAGGATATAAATGAGTAAAATATTAGTAAGTTATTTTTCAGCTAGTGGAGTAACTAAAAGAAAAGCAGAAGAATTAGCTGAGAAACATATTAAATAGGGAGAATTATATGAAAGAAGTACAAGAGTTTTTAAAAGAATGTGGAATATATTATCTAGCTACAGTTGAAGGAGATCAAGCGAGAGTTAGACCTTTTGGTACAGCAGAAATATTTGAAGATCACTTATATATTCAAACAGGAAAGAAAAAAGATGTTTTTAAACAAATAGAAAATAATCCTAAAGTAGAAATATGTGCTTTTAAAGATGGAAAATGGATTAGAGTATCTGGTAAATTAGTTTTAGATGATAGAGTAGAAGCTAAAAAAGATATGTTAGATAAGAATCCTGATCTTAGAAATATGTATGATGAAAATGATGATAATACTGCAGTATTATATTTTGAATCAGGTAGAGCTATAATCTCTTCTTTTACTGAAAAATCAATAGTAATTGATTTTTAAAAAGACTAATAAAATAGTCTTTTTTGTTGTATAATGATTTTTACGAGGTGTTATTTATGAATAATAATAGAGAAAAAATTGTAGTAAAAACTAGTATTATTAGTATATTAGCAAATATAGTTTTAGCAGGATTTAAAGCTTTTGTTGGATTACTTGCTAATTCAATTGCTATAGTACTAGATGCAGTTAATAATTTAAGCGATGCATTATCTAGTATTATTACTATTATAGGTACTAAACTAGCAGGTAAAGCTCCAGATAAAAAGCATCCATATGGATATGGAAGAATAGAGTATATGACTTCTTTAATTGTATCTGCGATTGTTTTATACGCAGGTATTACTGCTTTAACAGAATCTATAAAAAAGATAATTAAACCTGAAATAACAGATTATAGTCTTATTACAATAGTTATTTTAATCGCAGGTATTATTATTAAATTTATATTAGGATTATATGTTAAAAAGAAGGGTAAAGAAGTTAATTCTGATTCTTTAGTAGCAAGTGGATCTGATGCATTTAATGATGCTATATTATCTATTTCAGTATTATTATCTGCAGTAATATATATGTTATTTAAGATTAGTTTAGAAGCTTATGTAGGAGTGTTATTATCAGTATTTATTATTAAAGCTGGTATTGAATTAATAAAAGAATCTGTAGATAATATGTTAGGTGTAAGAGTAGAAAGTAGTCTTGCTAAATCTATAAAAAAAGAAATTGCTAAAGAAAAAGGTGTTCAAGGAGCATATGATTTAATATTAAACGATTATGGTCCAGATAGATATTTAGGATCTGTTCATATTGAAGTATTAGATACTTTATCAATATCTGAAGTAGATAAGATTTCTAGAAGAATATCTAAAGTAATACTAAATAAATATGGAATTGTTTTACATACTATTGGTATTTATTCAGTTAATACTAAAGATAAAAAAGTAATTGAAACAAGAAAAGAAGTTTCTAAAATAGTATTTTCTCATAAAGGAGTTTTACAAATGCATGGATTCTATTATGATTCTAAAGAAAAAGAAATTAGTTTTGATATTATTATAGATTTTAAAGTAAAAGATAGAGAGAACTTATATAAAGAAATTTATGATGAAATAGAAAATAAATTTAAAGGATATAGAATTGATATTACTTTAGATATAGATATAAGTGATTAAATTGCCTTATAAAGCTTTTTATAGTATAATATGCCCCGTAAAAAAGGGCTTTTATTATGGAAAGAATTATATCTATGTTAGAGAACAAGAAAAATGGTTCTTACTAGAATATCATAGTAGACCTATGGTTGGTGATTATTCTAAAAGACAAAATATTCCATATGAAGCAAATAATGATAGATTAAAAGCTGAAGGAAGAGTAAGAACTACTTCTTTAGCTTTAACTTTAAAAAGAAATTAAAAAAGGCTGAGTAATCAGTCTTTTTTTATCCTACTAACCATTTATATTTTTTAACACTATATAAAGGAATAAAAGGTATTAATATTGGAGTTTTCTTAATATATGTTTGATAATCTTTATCTTTACCATAAGTTCTATCTTGTCTTAATTCTAATCTTCTAGCACCACTAAACATAATATATATAATTCCTATAAATCCAATTAAAGCAATTATCCATTGTCCTATACCTGATAGAGAAGTAATACCAGAAACAAATACTCCTAACCAGATAATTAATTCTCCTAAGTAATTAGGACATCTAACTATTTTAAATAATCCAGTATCTACAAATCTATTAGGATTTTTCTTCTTAGCTTTACTTTTTTGTAAATCAGATAATGCTTCTAACAGTATTCCTAATACTGTAATTATTAATCCAATATAATAACAAGTATCAGATCCACTTTGATTTATAAATCTATATATAACTGGAGAAGTCATAAATAAGTATAATAATGCACAACTTACCCATAACATTATTTTTAGTGGAATAGTCATATGACTTCCATCTGATATTTCATTTTTCATTTTCTTGTTGTAAGAAGAACTCTTTAATTCTCTTATTAATAGATAACCACTTAAACGTAATCCATAACATATCAAAATAATAGATCCTAAGATATATCCTAAATCTAAATTGTTTCTAAAGATAATTAGTAACATTAATCCTACTATAGAAATAGAGAATCCATATCCTAAAGAAATAAAATAAACATATTTTTTAAATCCAATAAAACATACCGCTAAAATTGCTATAAGTATATATAGTAATTCTATATGTAACATTTGCTCACCTCTATTATAATTATATCACAATAATAATTAATATGTTATAATTACAATGGAGATAAGATATGGAAACAATTGAAAATTATGAATTTAAACATGTATATAGAGAAAGTATGAAACCAGAAGATGCTAAAAAGTTTGCTACAGTTTTTGGGGAAGGTTCTAAAGCTTTAACTAGTATAATAGAATATTGTATTACTAATGGAATACCTACTATAGCTTCTTGTAAAGGACATCCAGAAGATAAAAATATAGTGGATCGTATAGTAGAAGATGGTTATGTTACTTTCAAATTTAATATGAATTATGATGATAGTGATTTTGCTTATTATCTAGCATCTATTCCAATGAAAAAAGATGGAATAACTGCTCATCTAGAATCTAATTTTGATAATGATAGAACTTTAACTTTATATGTACCTGCTAGAAGAAAAGATATGAGTGAAAGTTATTTTGAATTTATATTTGATTCAATAAAAGAATATAAGAGAATGAAAGAAGAAGGAATATCTCCAGAGATAGACCCAGATATTAGAACAATAGTGGACTATGAGTTTTATAGTTGGAATAATGAATCTTTTGATATAACAAGAAGTAGTTATAAAAAGTATGCAAGAAATGGAATGTATTTAAAAAAAATAGCTAAGTGCCCATCTAGTACTAAAGTAAAAAGAATGCATGCTCTATTAGGTAAATCAATTAGTTCTGAAGATAGAGTAAATGATTTTGTAGAAGCAACAAGAAATAAGAGGAAATATTAAATACTTCCTCTTTTTTGTGTTGGCATTTCTATATAAACTGAATTTCTAAGTTGTATTATTAAATATTTTTTATTATAACTAACTAATCTAGTAGTTTCAAAATATTTAAAATATTCATTTGATTCATGGATATTAGTTAATGCAATAGAAATTCCTTTATCTATGAAATCTATATCTATAACATCTTTTTCACTTAAAGGAATACCATCAGTTTTAATTAATAATAATGGTCCTGGCTCAAAACTAGATTCTATTCTAAATTGACCATAGTACTAATCGGAGTAATAATGTTAGCAATATTAGATGTTTAAAGTAGATATTTATCTACTTTTTTTGATATACTAAAATAGTATTAGAAAATTAGAGAGGGTTTTGTTTATGAACAAATCAAAAAATAAAATATTATATTTAGAATTTATTAGAATTATTTCTATATTATTTGTTATATATAATCATACTGGAATTTATGGATTCTTTATGTTTAGTGTTAGAAAACCATCCACTATTATGTTTTGGATTTATTTGTTCTTTTCTATATTATGCAAGTTTGCAGTTCCAGTCTTTTTTATGATTTCTGGTATTTTATTACTTAGAAAAGATTATAATATGAAACAATATATAACCAAAATAATTAGATTTTTAATTATTATATTTGTTTTTTCTTTGATATATCACTTATTTGATCTACATAATAATAATTTAGATTTTCATTTAAGAGTATTTTTAAAAAAATTAATTACATGTAATTTTTCATCTCATTTTTGGTATTTATACATGTATCTATTTTTATTGTTATCTCATCCTTTTTTAAGAATTATATCTAAAGAATTAAATTCTAACTTATTCAATTATTTAATAGTTTTGGTAATTATTTTAAATGGATTTGTTCCAACTTTAACATATGCTTTATTTAAGCAACAATTATCTTATTGTTATTTATTAACACCATTATGGTGTACAAATATAATATTTTTATATCCTTTATTAGGTTATTATATTGAAAATAAATTAGATATAAAGAAAAAGAATTTATTATATTTATGGATAGTTAATATTAGTTGTATAGTATTTTCTATGTTTATGACTTATTTTGGATATAGAGTAACTGGAATATTAAATGAAGGTTCTTCTCAAATGTTTCATAATAGTTTTGTATGTGTTAATGCAGTAACTATATTTATTACACTTAAATATTTCTTTGAACATATTAAAATCAATAAGATCTTATTATTTATATCTAATTTAGGTAAATATGTTTTTGGTATATATATTCTTCATTTATTAATGAAGAGATTCCCATCTTATGAAATTATTTTAGATTATGTATTAGATAATAATTTTAATGGAATATTAATAACATTAACTATTTGTTTATATATGTTTATATATTCTTTTGTAATTACTTATGTATTATCAAAAATTCCAATTATAAAAAAACTAGTAGGATTTTAAATGTAAATAGTTAACATACCGTTAACTATTTTTTGATATAAGGAATATATTTAAGTAAGATAATTCTTATTTTTTTATTTATGCAATTTGTGTTAAAATAAATGCCGGTGATGGGGGATGGCATATTATCGTGGAACTGATTCTTTAGATACAATGATTAAAATAATTGAATCTGGTGGAATAAAAAGTAAAAATAAAAGACAAACTGATTATGATACTTTATATAATGGAGATGATTATATAAGTATAGGCAAAATAGATGAAGTAAGTGATTATTCTTCTGACTCTTGTTTCTTTGGATGGATATTTGGAAAACCAACATTTATAATTAGTGATGATATTAGTGCAATTAAACCTGAATTTAGATGTGGACCATTTAATCCTGATAAAGATAGAGTTAATATTTTTAAAGATGAATATCATGTTAGAGATGAAATACCTTTAGATAAAATAGAAGGAATTGCTATTCCATTTTCATTACTTGAAAAAGATAGAAGAACTCTTATGAATATTTTAAAATTATTACGTCTTGCTAGTTCTTTAAATTAGAGTATTTATGAATCAGATTTAGATCTAATAGAGAGAGTAAATACTAATAATGTATTTGATGGAATGGCTAAAAATAATAAAAGAAATTATAATTAAGAATCAATTATTTTCAAATTGCTTTTTTTATTGACATTTATTGCCAATTTAGATGAAAAAGTCTTTTATTACCTATCAATTTTTGCTACAATATAATAAAAGGTGATAAAGGGTATGAAGATATTATGCATAGGTAACGCAGCATATGACGTTACATTACCAGTAAATAATTATCCTGTAGAAAACCAAAAGAATAGAATAGATGGTGAAAAAGTAGAATGTGGTGGTGGAAGTGCTTCTAACTGCGCTTATTTACTTTCTATGTGGGGAGTAGATACATATTTTGCTGGAGTAGTAGGAAATGATTATTATGGTGATCAAATAAAAAAAGAATTTGAAAAAATTGGCGTTAATATGAAATATTTAGAGACTAGAGATGATATTAGAACAACAAGTAGTTATATAATTACTAATTTAGGTGATGCTACTAGAACAATATTAACTGATAAATCTAAAAACGCTGTAATGACAAAAATGGATATTGATGATGATGACTTTGATGCAATCTTACTTGATGGTTATGAACCAGAGTTTGCAAAAGAAGCTATTAAGAAAAATCCTAAAGCTAAGAAAATAATTGATGCTGGATCTTTAAGAGAAAATACTATTGAATTAGCAAAAATGGTAGATTATGTAGTTTGTTCACATGATTTTGCAGAACAATATACAAAATCTAAAATTGATTTTAATGATATGAAGACTTTAATTGATATTTATGATAAATTAAAGAGAGAGTTTAAGAATAATATCATTATTACTCTTGAAGATAAAGGATGCTTTACTTATGATGATGGATATAAAATGGTTCCTAGTATTAAAGTTGAAGCAGTTGATACTACTGGAGCTGGTGATATTTATCATGGAGCATTTACTTATTGTGTAGCTCATGATTATGATATTTTAACTACTATGAAAATATCTAATATAACAGGAGCATTATCTATAACTAGAATGGGAGGAAGAAATTCTATTTTCCCACTTGAAGAAATAATGGATAAATATAATGAGCTTAATGTACAACAATAATTTGCCATCGATTGATTTACATGGTGAGAATAGAGGAAGTGCCAGAATTCTTGTTAAAGAATTTATTATAGATTGTTATAGTATGGGAAAGTACGAACTTGCTATAATACATGGTATAGGTCAGGGAATATTGAAAAAGGAAGTGCATGATATGCTGAGAATTAGCAAATATGTAGATGAGTTTAAACTAGATAATTTCAATAGTGGATGTACACTGGTAAAATTGAAGGAAAATATTGACAAAAAAGCACTAAAAGAGTATAATAACCGACATAACTCGAAGGGGGAGAAGATTTAAGTATGTACGCTGAAGAGGAAGTAAAGAGAGGAACTCCTATTAGAGATTTTCTTCTAAAATTAATCTTAGTAATAATATTCGTACTATTATTACTATGGCTATTACCTGCTAGAATCAATTCCACATTACAAAATAACAATGGTGGAAATGGTAATGGAAATGGTAGTGGTACAAATAGTAGTGGTAATGTAGATCTTACTGCTATTACAAATAGAATTTTCAATGCTAATATTCAAGAAATGAAGGAAGCAGGAATTCTATACTATACAACTGAGAGATTACCAAAAAATGTTGGTGATGAATCTAAGTTAACTTTAAAAGAAATGGTTAATTTACATTTATTACTAGAATTTACAGATAAGAATGGTGACACTTGTGATGCTAATAATTCTTATGTATTAGTAACTAAACAAGAAAATGAATACTTGATGAAAGTATATTTAAAATGTAATGATGATGAAGATTACATTTTAGTACATATTGGATGTTATTCTTATTGTACTAATGAGAGTGGTGTTTGTGAAAAACAAGAAACTCCAACTAAGAAACCAACATCTGAAACACCAAGTACTCCAAAGACACCAAAAACCCCAAAAACACCAAAGACTCCAACAACTGAAAAGACTACAGTATCTGGTCCAAGATGCATATTAGAAATTGCATCAGGAACAACAGGAAATAATGGATGGTATGTTGATAAAGTAAAAGTTAGATTTAAATCTAAAACTACTACTGCATCAGGAGCTACTATAAAAGCTTATGGTATTTCAACATCATCTGCTGCAACATACAACAATAATACTGCTTTAACAGTTTCTAAAGATGGAACTACTAAAGTATATGGATATGTAAAAGATTCAAATGGTAAAACTGCTGTATGTACAATAACTGTTAAGAAAGATACAAATGATCCTGATTGTTCAGTTAAAGTATTAAGTGGAACAATGAATGCTTCTGGTCATTATGTTGGAAGAGTTAAGATAGGATTTAGTAGTAGAACAGATGCTACTAGTGGAATAGCTTCATATGGAGTAGCTGAATCTAGTAAAGTTACATATAATGGTAAGACTTCTTACACTGTTAGTGGTGAAGGATCTCATACAGTATATGGATATGTAAAAGATAAAGCTGGTCATACTAAATCATGTAAGGCTACTGTTAAGATAGCAAGTGATAAAGGTGTTATTTCTGATCCAGACTGTTCACTTGAAGCAACTGGAACAATGGGAAACAATAAATGGTATGTTGGAAATGTAACAGTTAAGTTTAAGTCTAAATCTAGTACAAATGGTGCAAAGATTGTTTCTTACGGAATTGGTACAGGTGAAACATACGGAAACTCATCTTATACATTAAGTAAAGATGGTACATATACAATCTATGGATATGTAAAAGATTCAAATGGTTATAAAGCTAAATGTAGTATTACAATTAAGAGAGATGCAACAAAACCTAATTGTTCATTAAGTGTAATTAGTGGTACTGCGACATCTAGCGGAGAATATACAAGCAATATTGTAATTGGATTCAAATCTAAGAATGATGTTACTAGTGGAATGCATTCATATGGAATAGGAAAATCTACTACATATGAAAAGAATAGTAGTTATACTATTACAACAACTGGTACTCATACAGTTTATGGATATGTAAAAGACAATGCTGGAAATACTAATATTTGTAGTATTAAAGTAACAAAGAAAAAACAAACTTATGAATATCAATACTATAAATATATAGCTACACAATATGGTGCTTGGTCAGGATGGACTACTAAGACATATGATTGTAGTAAACCACCAGAATTTAAGAAAACTTCAACTTATGAATCAGTTAAATTAGAACCAACTCAAGAAATAGCTAGTTATACTTATAGTAATGGTGATGCTATTAAAGCTAAACAAGTAAAAGAAACTGGAAAAGTAACTGAAAAATCTTGTGCAGGATGGAAGTATTATAGAACTACAACAACATCTACAAAGGTTTATGCAATTAAAGTTACAGATGGATGGAATTATGTTGGACTTGTAAGTCTATCTTCTCCACCTACAGATACTTTAAGTGTTAAATATGTATTTGTTGGAATGGACTGGGATAGATGTGGTACTAAATGTACAACAACTCCATATACAACATGGAAGAAATATACAAGAAGCGTATCTACAGTAACAGCTACTGATACTATAGTAACCGGAAGTAGTATTACTACTAAGTGTACTGGTTATGAAACTAAAGACACTACTTTATATACTACTTATGACGCAATTGTGGGATATGAAAAGAAGAGAACAATTAATTATAAGACAGTATGTAAATATAAATATAGATCTCGTACAGTAGTAAGAGAAGCTTACACTGATTACAAGTGGAGCGTATATAATGATAAAACTTTACTAGATGCTGGTTATAAGATGACTGGTGTTAAGAGATTAACAAATTAGGAGGTTAATTTATGGATAATATAGATAGAATTAATTGGATCGGTAGTGATGGTGACGACATAATCGTCACTTTCGCTGACGGACATGCAGAAGAAATTACTGGAAAAGATAATATTGAAAACTATTTAAAAAATGCTGCTGGTTTACCAGCAGATGCTTCAAAAGATGATATAGCAGATGCATATGAAGATAAATTTGGTGAAGAAATAACTGATGAAGAAGAAATAGAGAGATTAAGAGAAACAGTAGAACCAGTAGTTGAATATGAAGAAGTACCTGTTGAGGATAATCGTCATTTCGGAAGAGGTGCTGTAGCAATTGGAACTGCATTAGGTGCTTTAGGTGGTGCAGGTGCTACTCTTGGAGCTCAAGCATTACAAGGGCATTTTACACAACTTCAAAAGGACTTAGATGTTATAAATGGAAAAGATGTAGATGCTAATACTGAAGCAGCTGCTGATACAACTGCAGCAACTACAACAAAAGAAGAAAATACAACAAAAGAAGAAAATACAACAAAAGAAGAAAATACAACAGAAGAAGAAACTACAACTACTGAAGCTGTAGAAGATAATTCTGAATTTGCTACATTAATGAGTAGTATGAGTGAGAATGATCTAAGAAGAGTTGCTTCTGAAGATGCAATGAAATTAGTTGAAACATTCCATACTCAAACTCATAAGGAAGGTAACTTTAGATTAGAAGAAGATGGAGAAACATACTTAGATTTATCTTTTGAAGAAGCTCTAATTTTAACAACTTATGCTAACTATAGTGAACCTGAAGATATTTATGCAATATTTGGTGATTATGATATAACTTCTGAAGAAGCTATGGATTTATTAGAATCTGCTCGTAGTAAAATGATTACTTACTACATGAACTCAGTAGAACCAAGCGGACTTGCTGAAATTTTCCATGATGAACAAGCAAGAACATATTTTGAGCAATTTGAAAATGATGTATTAAAATTTAATGCTGAACATACTACTGAAGCTTCTGATCAAGTTATTAGAGATGTTTACTATAACTATATATTAGATGGAGCTACTAATGATGCTACTTCTAATAAATTAGCAAGATTACTTGCATTCGACACAGTTTATGGAGGATTAAATTTAGTTGAATCAGCTTCAACTGAGCATACTCAATTCTTAGTTTTCCATGGAATGGGTGCTGAAGAAGAAACTAGATATCTAGTTGAAAAAGTTTATGGATTAAACTTTGATGAATTAACAGAAGAAGAAAAACAAACTTATAGATTAAATATAATTGAATCTGGAACTGAATTAGTTGACTTATTAGATAATGGTCAAGTAATGAATGAAGAAAATTCAACTCAAGAAGAAAGAGATGCTAATTTAAGTTTAACTGAATTAGTTGATCAAATGGGATTATGTAATGAAGTTGAAAGAGAAATAAAAGAGTTAATGACTGGTTTAGATAGTATGGAAGCTGTTGAAAAAGTTAATGTTAGTTCACAAATTACTGTAATCAACATGCAAATACTACAAGGATTATACCAAGCTGGAAATACTGATTTATCTAATGAAGTAGCAGCTAGTATTAATACTCCTTTATCTGAAGATTTACTTTCAAGAATTTCTAAAGTTTCAGCTGTTAAAGCTTATGCTGAAAATTACGAAACTATGGTTTCTTCAGTAAATCAAGATAATAGACCAACAATGCAACAAATTGTTGAAGCTGCACATACTAAATTAGGTACTCTTGAACATTATGCAGGAGATAGTAGAGATGTAGCTACATTAGTTAATAATAGACGTCATGTAGACTATGATTTAGATTTAGATTTCTCTGGTGATGATTATCCATCAGGAGATTACTCATCTGACTATATTATTGAAAATGGTGATGTAATAAGTGAATCTGAACAAACTGTAACTGAAGAAGTTGGAGAAGAAGATTTAACTGCAGAAGAACAACAAGAAGTAGCAGAACAACAACAAGTTATTGAAGCTTCATTAGCATTAGAAAATGCTGCTGGATATGGACAAACAGCTGCTAACTCTTATGCAAACTCAAATTCTTATTCATTTGGTCAATCAGTAACTGACCCAGCTAACAATGCTACATATAACTTAGATGATATGACATTTGCTAACGGATTAGCATATGGTAGTGCATTTGGTGGAGTTTCAGTTTCTGATGATGATGGTCAAATTCAAGCTGCAGCTGATGCAGCAGCAGAAAATTACTTGAATGGATTATCTGCTGAAGAACAAGATGCTATTGCTAGAGGAATGGGAACTGATTGGGCAAGTGCTAGATCACAATTAAAAGATAGATTTGTTTCTGGATATGTTAGTCAAATGCAATCAGAAATTTCAACTGCAATTGCTGTTGGACAAGAAATGAAACAAGTTTCTGATGCTGCTATAGCAGAAATGGAAGAATTAAATAATCAAGAACAAACTACAGAGCAAAAAACAGAACAAACTACTGAAGGAGTTAAAACTGAAGAACAAACTCAAACTGAAGGAACTCAAACTGAGGGAACAGTTGAAGAGGGAGAAGTAACAGTTGAAGAAGGAACTCAAACTGAACAAACTCAAACTGAGGAAACTCAAACTGAAGAAACAGTAGTTGAAGGAGAAGTTCCTGTAGAAGGAGAACATCAAGAACAAACACAAACTGAAGAACAAACTCAAACTGAAGAACAAACACAAACTGAAGAACAAACTCAAACTGGAGAACAAACTCAAACTGGAGAACAAACT
>CACYBN010000139.1 GCA_902772675.1 uncultured Erysipelotrichaceae bacterium | reverse complement strand
TTTTTATCAATAAAATCATTTAAATCTAAAAAACCAAAATAATCTCTAGACATAAAACCACCATTTATATTTTACAACATTAAAACAAAAGAAAAAAGGCAATATGCCTTTATCTTGAATTCCATCTTACTCCCGCAGAAGGGAAACTTATAAGAGCACGTGGTCCTTTATATCCTTGACTATATAAAGTCTTAGCATAACTAACATATTTAGACCATGTCTTACAATTCTTATCAGATAGATTGTATAATCTACATGGGAAAATTTCTAAGTGTAAGTGTGGTCCAGTTGCTTTTCCACTCATACCCATATAACCAATCCATGTATTAGATGTTACTTTCATACCTACATAAATAGCAGGATTATATTTACTCATATGGCAATAATTAGAAGTCCAATATTTACCTTTATAATAGTGTTCAATTAGTACAACCCTTGCTCCATAAGAATCATAATATATAGCAGTTATTCTTCCTGATGCTACTGCATATATCTTTGTTCCATAAGGATTAGAACTATTGCCTACATCTACTGCTCTATGTAATTTACCACCACGATATTTAAATTCACTTGTAATATATCCTGATGTAACAGGTCTTCTCCAAGCTCCAGATGATGATGTGGTAGCACAATCTTTACCAATTACATCATTATCTTTACATCCTAGTTTTTTATATGTAGCTACTTGAGTTTCATATATTTTTATTTGCTTAGCTATACTAACACCAGAAGATGATAGAGAATCTTTATCCTCTCCTAATGAAACTACTAAACTTTCTAGAGTTTCTTGTTTTCCTTCCAGTTGTTTTTCTCTAGCATTAATTTCTTTTTGACGATCTTTACTTTTTTCTATTAAATCCTCTAATTCTTTAATTGTCTTCTTATTATAGTCTGTCATTTGTTCTACTATAGACATTCTATATATTAGATCAGTTGTACTTTCAGCTTCAAAAGCATATTCTAAGTACAAGTTTTCTCCATTAGATAATTGAAGATATTCAATTAATTTTTTAGTTTCCACTTTCTTCTTTTCTATTTGTTCATTATAAGAAACTATATCATCTTTTAATTTGCTTATTTCAGCTGATAAAGATATCATTTCCTTTTTAATAGAAGAAATTGAATTATTAGTACTATTAATTTCTGATTTTGTTTTATTTAATGCTGCTTGATTAGCTTCATAATCAGCTTTATATTTAGCTAATTTTTCTTTATAATCACCTAGCGTAATTGCATCTGTTCTAATAGGTATTAATATTATTAAATAAGATATTATTAATATTAGTGAACATATCTTTTTCATATTACACCTTTAAATACTTTCTAACAGCTCTTCCACTACCAATCATTCCAACTAACATACCAATTATAATTATAATTAGAGAAACTATATAAACAAATGGATTAGGATCTAATAACTTCAATATAGAAGAGAATAATACTCCATCTAAATAAGTATATAAATAAGTATATCCATAAATAACTAAAATTATAGGAATAATACTACCTATTAGACCAATTACCATACCTTCAATTACGAAAGGGTATTTTATTGAGAAGTTAGATGCTCCAACTAATCTCATAATAAATATTTCTCTTTTTCTAGCAAATATTGCCAATTTAATAGTATTTATTATTAGGAATACATTTACAAATATTAAGGCAATAACTATAACAATAGTTATCTTTTCAATTACAGAGAATACATTAAGCATTTTTTCTACCATACCTTCTCCATAATTAACCATATATATTTTTTCTATACTCTCTATTTCTTTAACAGTTTGTTTTGCTTTTTTTAGATCAACTACTTTAATTAAGAAACTATCTTTTAAAGGAGATTCTTCATCATCCCAATCACCCATTATACTTTTAAATATTTCTGATTCTTTCATAAATTCTTCTTTTTCTTCTTGTTTAGTCTTTAAAGTGATTGATTCAATATTTTCTATTTTTCTCAATTGTGAATCTATTTTTTCTAGATCTAGATCAGTAGCTCCACTATCAACGAATACTACCATAGTTACATCTGATTCTATAGATTTTGTAATACTTTTAACATTTAATGATAATAACAATGAAACAGCAATTACTATTAATGTAATACTTATACAAGAAACTGATGCAAAAGATAATGAAAAGTTTCTAAATACACTTTTGAAGGCATCTCTAATACCTCTTACTAACATTCTAAATACCTTCATAATATTTTCCTTTCTCTTCATCACTGATTAAATATCCATCTTTTAAAGTAATTACTCTTTTTTTCATCTTATTAACAATTATTTCATCGTGTGTAGCCATAATAATAGTTGTTCCCATTGTTTTATTAATACTATCTAGTAATTTAACTATTTCCATACTTCTTTCAGGATCTAGATTTCCAGTAGGTTCATCACATATTAGTAGTTTAGGATTATTTACTATTGCTCTTGCAATTGCAACTCTTTGTTGTTCTCCTCCTGCTAATTGATCTGGATATTGTCTTGTCTTATTCTTAAGACCAACTAGTTCAAGTGCTTTAAGACTTTTTTGTCTTATTTCTTTCTTATCAGCGCCAACACATTCTAAAGCAAAAGCTACATTTTCATACACTGTAAGTTTTGGTAATAATCTATAATCTTGGAATACTACTCCTAGTTTTCTTCTAAGTTTATAGACCTTACTATTTCTTAACTTAGCTACATTTAATCCACCTAATATTATTTTTCCACTACTAGGTTTAATCTCTCTATATAACATTTTTATAAAAGTACTCTTTCCTGATCCAGAACCACCTATTACAAAAACGAAATCACCTTTTTTAATTTTCAAAGATAAATCGTGAATAGCATTAACACCATTCTTATATCTTACATTCACATCTTGAATATTAATTAGTTCCAATATATCACCGCCTTATTATTATTTATTATATCATATATCATAATTATCTTCATTTATTATTAAATATTAGATTTTTTACGATTGTAACTTTACTTAAATTGACAACCATTTTTATCATTTTATCTTTTTAAATTATTATTTTTGAAATACAAACACTTTTTTAAGTACTAAGATATGAATTTTAGATAAGCATTGATAAATAGATCTATATCTCCATCTAATACCTTAGTAACATTACCTGTTTCTACATCAGTTCTATGATCTTTTATTAAAGAATATGGATGTAATATATAACTTCTTATTTGAGAACCAAAATCTATATTCATATGTTCTCCTCGTATTTCATTCATCTTCTCTTTTTCTTTTTCTATTTCAAGTAGTTTTAATTTACTTTTTAATACCAACATAGCTTCAGCTTTATTTTGAATTTGGCTTCTTTCATTTTGGCATGTTACTACTATTCCTGTTGGAAAGTGAGTAATACGTACAGCACTTGGAGTAGTATTAACTCCTTGTCCACCATGACCACTTGC
>CACYBN010000138.1 GCA_902772675.1 uncultured Erysipelotrichaceae bacterium | reverse complement strand
TCCATACATTCTTGCATTTATTCCGTTTTCTACATAAGAAGTTGTAAAATAATAATTATTTCCAACAGGTTTTATTTCTGATGACATATTAGAATATTTATTTTGTCCTTTTACAATAAATTCAGAATATAAAAAACCTCTTAATTCACTTAAATCATCAATACTATAATTATAATCTTTTAAATCCATCATAGATTCAGTTAAATATAAATAAGCTTCCCTACTACTAGAATTATATTTTAAGACGTTTTCTACATCATTATGTTTATATTCATACCATTTACTATTATTATATGATAATAAATAATCAGTCATTTCTTTTTCAATTATATCTCCAGCAGAATAAGTTTTATCAGCATAAAAAATTATAAAGAAAGATGAAATAACAATAAATAGTACTATCAAAAAAAGATTTAAATGCTTATCTTGTTGTACATTTCCTCTTCCACATACTGGACATACTTGTGATATATCATTTAATTTTGTTCCACATTCAGGGCATGTTATCATATATCTTCACCAATTTAAAATTACCACAATTTATAATAAAATACTTTAAATATATTTGTTTTATTTTATAATTTACATACTTTTACAGTGGATAAAAAACAAAAAATGTACTATAATTAACACACAAGGAGTGTTTTATGTTTTTAATAACAAAATTAAATAAAAAAACAAAAAGAAATTTAAGAAAGTATAGAAATACTAAATTTAATTATAGTAACTTTATTAATGAATACTATATAGATGATGATGGATATGCATATATATCTACTAAAGTAAAAGATATATCAGATATAATATCTAAACATTCTATTCGTGATTATGAATGGGTTAATTTAGACTATGTAGAATATGTTAATAATCAAGCTAAATATATTCCAGTAGGTGAATCAATTCTACTAGAAATATGTGGACATAAATTTAGTCCTAAAGATGAAGAAATGATAAAAAGAGTTTTAAAACAATATTTTGGATTAAAATTTGGAGACTCAATTATTGAAAAAAATATTAATAAAAGAAAAGCTTTAGTATTATTAATATTTGGAATTATAAGTACTCTTTTATTTGTAGGTTTATCAATATTTCATATAACAAGTGGCCTTATATCTGAATTAATTGTTTTCGGTTTATGGTTCTTTATATGGGAATTCTTAGATTTAGCAATACTTGAAGCTAGTGATTTAGACAATAAAAGTTTAAAAGCAGCTCAACTTGCTAATATTAAAATAGTTTTTAATGAAAATGAAAAATAGTTCTTTACGAACTATTTTATTTTTTTATAATTATTATCTTCTTTAATATAAATATTATCTTCAGATACAGCAATTTCTAATATCTTATCATTATCTGAAAGATCTTTTATTTTTCCTAAATAACATTTTTCTTTATTTACTTCTTTTTTATCTTCCTCAAAAGTAAATTCATAATCATCCATATCTTTATTTAAATCTAATTTATCTATATTATTTATAACTTTTAATAAAGCTAAATAACTACCTTCTTCTTTTTCTTTTTTAACATTTAAATCTTTATCTACACTAAAAGTTACTATATATGAATAATTAAATTTTTTATTCCACGATTGTCCAAAATTAAATTTAATTTTAGTTGTTCCTTCTTTTTTACCATTTACATAGAAAGTATATGTTCCACCAAAATAATCATCTTCTGACTTTGATTCTGCTCCAGAATACTTTTCACTATCAATACCTACAATACTATAATCTTCTATTACATAAGACCATGTTAAATCAGCATTAGTATTACCTTTTAAAGTAATTTCACTTATCTTAGAATCTTTTCCACATCCACTTAATAATAGAACAAATACTAATAAAAGAAATATCTTCTTTTTCATATAACCACCTATAATAATTATAACAAAAATAGAATTAGTTTTAAACTAATTCTATTTTAATATATAAGGATTTGTTTCAGTACCTGTTCCTGATTTAAATATAGTTCTATTAGATAGGAACAATACATATTTTAAAGTTAAAGTTAAATTGGCATTGTAAGTTTTCAAACTATTTTGATTAATTCTATAAACTAAACTTGTTGAATCTACATCACCAGTTGCAGACCAATAACTAGTATCTACTATATAATTATAATTTCCACATTCTTTAGAAACAGTACTTGTACAATTAGAATCTAAAGAAGCATTCATAATGTCATATGCTGGTAATAGTCCAAAATATTGACCCTTCATTACTTTAGCACATTCTGCAGAACCATCTTTAGTAGTATTATCAGCACTTCTTCTACCAATACATAAATCTTTTGTTACTCTCTTTTTATAAAGAACTGATCCTTTATCACTTATTAATACATCATTATATTGTTTCTTTAAAGTTTCATATGCTCTACTTACAGAATAATCATTTATACCAGTTTGTCTATCTGTTTCAGAGTTATATCTATCATCAAATACTCCTCTTAATCTTTTATTTGTAGTAGCTATAACAATATCATTATTTTTATCAATTTTAACAATTCTATATAAATTATTATCGATTTTAACAAAATTATTAACATTTTGTCCTCTAAATACATATCCTCCTAGCAAAGGATTTTGAGATAAATCATATCCTTCTTCATCAATACCTAAATTAGGAGTAGTTGTAATAAAATCTTCAGTATTATATAAACCTTCTCCAGAAGTAACTGTTCCTTGTTCTAGAACTTTTTGATATAAGAAAGAAGTCTTATATTTATCACCACAATCTAGACTTGCAACATAATCATAGTCATCTTGAGTTTTTGCAACTATAACTTTACCAGAACATACTACAGAATCATCTTTTACATATTCAGATAAATCTTTAATATATCCTTCTGATGCTAAAGTACTTGCATCAACTTCTACAGTTTTATCTACTTCAGTTGGAAGTAATGCACTATTAGTCTTATAATAACTCTTAGCACCACTTACCATTTTACTTTCAATTTTAGAATAAGATAATTTTCCATTATTTAACATATTAATTACAATCATAATAATTATAATTAATATAATTAAAGCTAATAGAAAACCGATCATCATAATTATTTTTCTATCCACTTTTTTAATATTTTCTAACATAATCACACCTCTATCATCATTATAATATAGACAAAAAAAAATAACAATAAAAAAAGAGTTAATGTCAACCATCAACTCCTATAACTAATATAAATATATTACACACTATTCCAGCAGTTTATACCAGCTTTATCTTCACCATTTTCTCCACCAGAACCAGCAACTAATTTCATAACTAAATTAACAGCCAATACTACGAAGAATACAGCTACTGCTGCAATTGCTCTTTTTATTAATTTACTAGTAGCCGCTTTAATTTCTTTATCATCACTAGATAAAACAGCTTTTCCTAAATCCCAAGCTCCCATAATGATTAATCCAACTGGGATAACAATTTGGATTATACTAAATACTCCCTTTATAAATCTAATAATAGGTGCAATATCATCACATGTTGCTTCTGTTAAAAACATTAATAAGTCCATTTTACGTCCTCTCTTTCTTTATATAAATCTTACAACATATATATTGAATATGTCAATAATTACATTGTAAAATCAATGTCTAAATATTCCTCCGAATCCACTTCTTTCGGAACCTGAATTATCAATGTGTATAATTCCTAATCTATTTAGAAAATTAGTTAATACAGCATCACTGCTTCTGTCGTTAATTGGTCTAATAGCACTAAATATTTTTAGTCCACTCTCACCGGCAAATTCTGCAATATCATCATTAGAGATCATACTTTTATTAATAACAATATTCTTATCTTTTAATTTAGTAAATACTTCTCTATCTCTTCTTATTGCCTTATTTATTTTAATTACAGAAGGTTCAATTAGATAATAAATTTCATTTATAGAGTTTTCATCTAAGTCATTCATATCTATAAGTATTAAGTCTGCATCAGTACCTTTAGATAATTCAGGTAAAAATTCAGATTTATTAATAGATACTAGACTTGTATCATTGAAATATGCAAAATCTCTTTTACCTACTTCAATTGCTTTAACTTTTAATCCATGAAATTTTTCTAATTCTTTTTTCATCATTATAACTAATGTTGTTGCACCTGCCCCATCAGTAACATTCTTTATACCTATCATTCTTATTTTAGGTAAAGTATATACTGGAGTACCCATTCCTTGATTATTACCACTATTAGATGGCATTTGAAC
>CACYBN010000137.1 GCA_902772675.1 uncultured Erysipelotrichaceae bacterium | reverse complement strand
GGAGTATACGGTAAAATTATGAAAACTAGAACGGGTGAGGTTACTATTAAATGTTTAGAATATACTCATTTAGTAAAAGCATTAAGACCATTACCAGAAAAATTCCATGGATTAACAGATATTGAAGAAAGATATAGAAGAAGATATGTAGATTTAATAATGAATGATGAATCTAGAAGAGTAGCTCTAACTAGACCTAAAATTATTAGAACTATTCAAAATTATATGGATGGACAAGGATTTACTGAAGTAGAAACTCCTATTTTAACAACTTTATTAACAGGAGCATCTGCTAGACCATTTATTACTCATCATAATACACAAGATTTAGATATGTATCTAAGAATAGCTCTAGAACTTCCTTTAAAAAGATTATTAGTAGGTGGTTTAGAAGCTGTTTATGAAATAGGTAGAGTATTTAGAAATGAAGGAATGGATCCTCAACATAATCCAGAATTTACTTTAATGGAAGCTTATCTAGCATATAGTGATCTAGAAGGTATGATGGATTTAACTGAAGGAATGTTTAAGACTATAGCAAAAGAAGTTATAGGAAAAACTACTTATAACTATTTAGGACATGAAATTAACTTAGATGGTAAATGGAAAAGAGTTTCTATGGTAGAAGCTATTAAAGAGCAAACAGGAGTAGACTTTAGCAAACAAATGACAGATGAAGAAGCAGTAAAATTAGCTGAAGAACACGATATAGAATTAGATGAACATGAAAAATGTTTTGGGCATGTAGTTAATTTATTCTTTGAAAAATATGTAGAAGAAACATTAATACAACCAACATTCTTATATGGACATCCAATTGATATATCTCCATTAACTAAGAAAAATCCAAATGATCCTAGATTTGTTGATAGATTTGAATTATTTATCGCAGGAAAAGAATTTGCTAATGCATATACTGAATTAAATGATCCAGTAGATCAATTAGAAAGATTCCAAGAACAACTTAAAGAAAGAGAATTAGGAAATGATGAAGCTAACGATATCGATTATGATTTCGTTGAAGCTCTAGAATATGGTATGCCTCCAGCTGGTGGAATTGGATATGGAATAGATAGATTATGCATGTTCTTCTTAGAACAAGAATCTATTAGAGACGTATTATTATTCCCTACAATGAAGGAAAGAAAGAAGCAAACTAAGAAGGATAATTAGTCCTTCTTTTTTTTGAAAATTTGGTGAAATTGTGTACTTGAGCCTTTATTTTGTGTATAATTGTTTTAGGAGGTTAGAGAATGAAGAATTTTTTTAAGAAGAATAGTGTTTTTAAAGTAATATGCTTAACTATTTTAGTAGTATGCTTATTAACATGGATTCTAGTTACTAAAGAATTCAATGGTGCTGCAGAGCTTGTTAAAGGTGAAAGAGCTCAAGTTGGTTTATCAACTTTCTTAAACTATTTAACTGCTATTCCACAAAACTTTGGATATGTACCAATTTATATATTAGTAGTTGGTGGATTCTATGGTGTACTTTATAAAACAAATGGTTATAGAAATTTACTTGAAAAAACTGCTGAAAAATATTCTGGTAGTGAATGGATTTATTTAGTTATTGAAATGATTTTAGTATCTGTTATAGCATCAGTTACTGGATTTGATCTAGGACTAGTAGTTTTATTCCCATTAATTTTTGCTCAATTATTATTAATGGGTTATAGTAAAATTACTGCTGTAATGGCTACTGTGGGATCAGTTGCTGTTGGTATTTTTGCTAGTACTTATTCATATGCTGAAAATATTCAAATTGCATATGAAACACTATCATTAACACCACATAGTAATATTTTTGCTAAAATTATCTTATTTATCTTAGCATTAGCATTATTAGTTTTAAATGTATTACTTTATGCTAGAAAACATAAGATTAGTTCTCCAAGAAAAGGTTATATTTATCCAGAATCAACTGATAAAAAAGCTAAATCTTGGCCAGTAACATTAACATTAGTATTTACTTTTGTTGTTATTGTATTAGCAAGTATTCCATGGGTTGGAACTTTCAATATTAATTTATTTAGTGATATATTTGAGAAAATCAATGAATATGAAATTGGTAAATTCCCAATAATCAGTAAATTATTTGGTTCATTAACTGCATGGGGACAATGGTCATATACAAATGTAACAGTATTCTTAATTGTTATGAGTTTTGTAGTTGCTTTCTTAGGCAAAGTTAAATTTGATGACTTTATTGAAGGATTTGCTGCTGGTGCTCAAAAAGCATTAAGACCTGCAATTTGTACTGTATTTGCATTAAGTTTAGTATATATTTCTTTCTATCATGGAATTTTATATACAATTCTTGATCCAATTTTAGGAATTACAAAAGACTTTAATGTAATTACTATGTCTATTGCTTCAATGATTATTCATTTTATGTATGTAGTACCAAACTATGCTGCATATTATGTACTAGGATATCCAGTAGCACTATTTACTAATACTCAAGTATATGGTGTTATGGAAATAGTATTCCAAGCTGCATATGGATTAACTATGTTATTTGTTCCTACAAGTTTAGTCCTTGTATCTACATTATCATATAGTAAAGTATCATATGGTAAATGGTTAAAAGCTATTTGGAAATTATTATTAGAACTATTTGTTCTATTAATTGTATTTGGATTAATCCTATTAGCAATTTAAAAAAAGGTTACATAAGTAACCTTTTTATTTTGAGAAAATTCAATGCTTTTTTGTAATAATTAAATTGGACTTAATAATATTATTTTGTTAAAATGAAAATGGTGATAATTATGGAAATAAAAGAATTGAAAAGAGAATTATCAAAATATAAGGATAAAGTATTAGAACTATGGAGGGGACTTTGAAGTAGATTCTAAACTAAGTCGAATTGAAGAATTAGAAAAAAAGACTCATGATTCTAACTTTTGGAATAATAAAGAAGATGCAGATAAAGTAATATCAGAACTAAATGATCTTAAAGATTTTACTAGTGATATTACTGAATTAAAAAAAGATATAAATGATTATCTAGATATGGTAGAAATGTTAGAAATAGAATTTGATCAAGAAGTATTATCTTTGATTGAGGATAATCTTTCAAATATTGAAAATAGATTAGATTCAGTTGAAACAAAAATGTTATTATCTGATGAATATGATGAATGTAATTGTATATTAGAAGTTCATAGTGGTGCTGGTGGCACTGAAGCATGTGACTGGGCTAATATGCTTTATAGAATGTATATAAGATGGTGTGAATTACATAATTTTAAATATACAGTTATCGACTCATTAGATGGTGAAGAGGCTGGTATTAAGAGTGTTACTATATCTATTAAAGGTAAATATGCTTACGGATTATTAAAAAGCGAAAAGGGAGTTCATAGATTAATTAGATTATCTCCATTTGATAGTAATCATCGTAGACATACATCGTTTGCATCAGTAGATGTAATACCAGAAGTAAAAAGTAATATAAATGTTGAAATAGATCCTAATGATATAAGAATAGATGTATATAGAGCAAGTGGTCATGGTGGACAAGGAGTTAATACTACTCCAAGTGCTGTACGTATTACTCACTTTCCAACAGGAATAGTAGTAACATGC
>CACYBN010000136.1 GCA_902772675.1 uncultured Erysipelotrichaceae bacterium | reverse complement strand
TTTGTAATCATTAAACAAACTAATCATCATTCTAATGGTAATATTACATATTCATATAGTATTAAATATTATAATAGTAGTGGTATTGCGGATACACCATCTGGTACGAATACAAATATGATATAGGACTTTAAGCCTATATTTTATTTAAAGACAACTACAACTGCGCCTCCAAAATTCGGTGTAGATTCAGTACTTAATACAGATGGTGCAAATAATTGGACTACAGCTTTACCGAATAAGACTAATAAAGACTGGGAATATTATAGTGGCTGGGCAATAACAGATTATGCTGGTATTACTAAATATTATGTAAATGGTAAAGATGTTGATAATAATTTAAAAAAGGCAAAAACCACCGGTGATGATACTAGTGATTAGGCGCCAAAATATATTTATGCCACTTTTAAGTATAAGCCCGATTGGTACTATGAAAATATTAAGTAGTCTTGGATTAATAAATAGAATATGGATTAGTAGAATTTAGATAAGTATACTGAAAGATAGGCATTAATAAAAAATCTTATTACTGAATTAAAAGCAAAAATAGAAGAATATAGACTAAAGAAAAAAGATAATATTACTAAGTTTGAATAGATGATGGGCGCGGCTTTGCGCGAAAGCTATTGGCAGCCGGAAGATGAGTATCAAGATTATGGTTCTAGATATGAAGAAGAAATAGATTTGCCGCTACAAGGACTATTTTAGAGCGGTTCAACTTTCTTTAAATCTAAAACAAAGTTAACCAATGCTTATTTTGGTTGGGACATTTTGAAGTTTGATGAAGAAGATGAACTATATTATGAAACTGGAGTGGATAGAGAAAAAGTATATTATCCATGTATTGATTTATCTCAATTATCTACTACTAGAGCTTCTAGTGATAATAATCATTCTTTCTTAACATTATATAAAAATTGGACACAAGGTGCTAATTAGGAATCTCCTTTTGCTTTCATATTTAATCCTGCTGGGACAGCTTTACCAACTGGTACTGATAATGATAATGGATATGATTTCCGTTATTGCTAGTATTTTACTGTTGGGTCGTAGGCTAAATTAGCATTAGTTAAAACCTGGGAAAATAATATTGGTGTTATAAAACCAGTTCTTGTTCTCATAGGAGCATCTTCTTTATCAGAAGATGAATTATAGAATTTATATACCAATGGCGTAGTTGGACGTATATTTCCTACAGAAGAAGGGGAACATGTTCATATTAAAATGCGTAAAAATAGTAGTTATAATATTCCTTAGAGCGCCTGGATTAATGTTTAGAAAAATGGTGATAAATGGAAAACTTATACAAAAGAATAGATGGCAAAATATAAAATTGTCTATCCACGTATATTAATTCCATCATTAAAATTAAAAACTAATACAAAAGACTTAACAGTTTATTGTAATGATAAGGAGTTAACTAAATTTGAGCATTATTATCTTTTAACGCAAACTTATTATAAATCTACATAGGAAAATTATACTTTAACGGTAGGTAATAATAATTTTAAATATGTTAAACGTAAATTTATAGGATTAGAAAAAGTAAATAAAGAATTCTTAGATAATATTGATCAGTTTGGTACTTTCTATACTATAACTCTCAAACCAGAGTATTTATTCTCTATTCTTAATTTTAACACTTCTAAATTGAGAATAAATATAGACGTTTATTATACTCTTTCTAATGCTGACATAGATATATATTTAGATGCGAAAAAAATTCTTAAAGAAAATGCTTATCCAAAAGTAGCATATGAGATAGAAGTAAGTAGATGGTCTCCAGATTTGCTTAAAAATATATATACTAAATTAGCACAAATTGTAATGATTAATGATACTGATTTGAAACTTCAAGATACCTTTGGATATATTTCTAATATTAAATTAGATTTAGACCATGAAGAAAAAGATAGTGTTGAGGTCAAAAATTATAAGACTAAATTTGAAGACTTATTTAGTAAGATTGTTGCTGAAACAGAAGAGATGCACAAAAACAGTTATAATATTGGTCTCGCTGGTGCGATTGCTAGCGGTGATGGCGCAAGCGTAAAATTAGATGTAGAAAGTGTTAAAGATATGCTTGCTGATGCCTCTATCCAAGATGTCCTATTAGATTTCTTAAAGAATTATTTTGATGGCCCAGAAGTTGTCCAAAATACATTGAAAGATATGTGGGATGAAGCAGGATTGATATTAGGTTCTGCTGCGTCTAGCTTAACTTCTGTAATGAACCTTACAATGGAAAATGCTACTATACTAGCTGGATTCCGTGAGAACGTCGCAGCGGCTATGACTCCTAAAGTATTCTATGGGGCTACTTAGCCTACTGATTTTAAACCGGGTGATATTTGGATAAATGATTAGGATGGATATTAGGGCGTCGCTACTGGCTATGGTGGTCATGGTGGCGGCTTCACGCGTACTCATGATGGCACCTTAGCTGAAATTTCTGGTGCGAGTATGAATATTGATGCGGATGCTGGTATAATTGATATTTTAGCGCAGACAGAAATCAATCTGAAGAGTGGTAAGAATATATATATTGCCGCAGATGATACTATTGATA
>CACYBN010000135.1 GCA_902772675.1 uncultured Erysipelotrichaceae bacterium | reverse complement strand
TTCCAAATAAAGAAAAAACATATAAGCATCAAATTGATAAATTACCAATAGATCATATATTTATACCTAAAAAGTGGAATATAGAAGCTATGGATATAATAAAAGATGATGATTTAAAATATTTTAGTGATCATTATCCTATTTTAGTAAAGATATCTAAATAATATTTTAAATAAATATAAATAATGTTAAAATAAAATAGTTGTTTAAGGAGTGATAGAATGATACTAATACCAAAAAAAGGCTGCAATGAGATAAAGTATGATTCTGATTTAGCTAAAAAATTAGATTATGTAATAATAATTAATGATGAAGAGAGTAGTAATGTTGGAGATCTATTTAGCATATGGAATCAAAAATGCAAAGTTGAAATATGTAATGATATAAGTGACTATTATGATTTCATAAAAAAACAAGATAAGATTAATAAAAAATGTAATATTACTATAATTGGTACTAAGAATGTTAAATACGAACAAATAATTGAATATAAGAATTTAACAGAATTTTTCTTATCATATAAAGAGGAATTAAAAGTAATAGATAAAGGAATGAATAAAATAAATAATTCTTTTATAGATAAAAATGATAATGCTGTTGTAAAAGATTTATTAGATAAGTTTATTTATATGAATTCTGGAGGTAAATATATTAGAGCATTTTTAATATCTTTGGGATATCATATAGCAAGTAAAACTGAAGATGATTATTATATTCCTTTAGCAACTGCATATGAAACTTTTCAAACTTCTATATTAGTCCATGATGATATTATTGATAAGGCTAATATGAGAAGAGGTAAAAAGACTATTCCAACTCAATATATAGATAAATTTAATAAGTATGATAAACAAGATGAAGATTTTGATACTATTAAAGTAGAAACTGCTAATTCTATGGCTATATGTGCTGGTGATATAGGATTCTTCTTAACAACTAAAATAATCGTAGATAATTATGCTAAAAATGAAAATTTAGATAAGATTTTAAGTTTATATAATGATGTATTAATAAATACAGGTAAAGGTGAGGTTATAGATGTACTTTTACCATTCGTAGATAAATATAGTTCTAAATATAAAGTTAAAGAATCAGATGTTTATGATATCTATAGATTAAAAACTGCATGGTATACAATAATTGGACCATTCTCTTTAGGACTATTATTAGGTGGAATGAATTCTAAAACTTTAAATAATATTAGAAAAGTATTTGAACCGATCGGAATTGCATTCCAAATTAAAGATGATATTTTAGGTATATATGCTAATGAAAAAAATTTAGGTAAAAATAATTCAGATATTAAAGAAAATAAACAAACAATTTTATATTCTTATGTTATTAATAAAACAGATTATAAAGAAGATTTACTTAAATATTATGGTAAGAGTGAATTGAGTACTGAAGATATTAATAAAGTTAAAGAAATATTTGAAAAATCTGGAGCATTAGAATATGCTACTAAAAAGATGGATGCTTTATTTGAAGAAGGAAGAAATCAATTAAAGAATAATAGAAAAATACCTACTTATTATAAAGAAGTTTTATCTGGATTAATTACTTATTTAGAATTGAGAGATAAATAATGAAGAAATTTATATTTATATTAAGCTTTTTTATATTAATGTTTTTTTTAGGAATGGGAATAAGAGAACAAATAGATAAAGGTAATATTACTTTTGTTGAATATTCTCATATAGGAGAAGAAAAAGAAAAATTAACTATTAAGAAGAAGGATATTAAAGATAAAAAGATAAAATCAATGATAGATTCAAAAGATGATGAAGATTGTACTTTTTCATCATATGTTCCTAAATGTGTAAGAAAAGAAATGAGAAAAGATGAGACATATGATATGTATTATATAATCTATTTTGGTGATAATAGTTATAAAGTAATTTATGATAAAGAAGATATTGAATATATAAGCAAATTTTTAGAACAAGAGTAAAATCTTGTTTTTTTTATTGTGAAATATGATAAAATAAAATTGTCAAAGAGGGTATGTATTATGAAAAAATGTGTAGTTATATATAATTCTCATAGTGGTAGAAAAGTTAAATCTAATTTTTTAGCTAAATACGTAGATATTCTTTTAGAAAAAGGATATGATCCTGATATAGTTATTTCTAAGTATAAAGGTCATATTACAGAAACTGTTTCTAGTTTACCTGATACAACTGATTTAGTAATAAGTGTTGGTGGAGATGGTACATTTAATGAGGCAGTTCAAGGAAATTTAGAAAGAGAAAAGAAATTGACTCTTGCTCATATTCCTTTAGGTACAACAAATGATATTGGAGCTATTTTTGGATATGGTAATGATGTAGTAGCTAATTTAAAAGCATTATTAGATGGTGAAATAAGAAATATTGATATGTGCAAAGTTAATAATAGGGCTTTTGTATATGTTGCTGGTTTTGGTAAATTTATGACTATTCCATATGAAACAAGTAGAAAGTCAAAAAAAGCTTTAGGTTATTTAGCATATTTAACTGAAGCCGTAAAACATTTCTTTTCTAGAACAAGACTACACGAGTTAACTTATAAAGTTAATGGAGAGACATACCATGGTTTATTTTCTTTTATATTAATTAGTAATGCTAATCATATTGCAGGAATAAGTAATTTTTATGATGATGTTTATTTAGATGATGGTAAATTTGAAGTATTATTATGTAATTTAACAAGAAAAAAAGATATTATAAAAAGTTTATTATATTTAACTGCTAGTGATATAAGAAAAGTACCTGGATTTTATTTTTATAAAACTAGTAAACTTGAAATAGAATTCGAAAGTGAAACAGATAAATGGTGTGTAGATGGAGAAGAATTAATTGGTAAAAGAAGAAAATATAAAGTAGAAATGATACCTGATTTTCCAATTATGTTACCTAAAAAGAATATAAGTAAAATATTTATATCTGAACAAAATGATAAAAGATGGAAATAATTTCCATCTTTTTTATTAAAAAAATATAATACATTGGAATTAATATTGAAAATATTAAAAATATTTTTTATAATGTTATTAGTAGGATAGGAGTGAAAGAATGAAAAGAAGTAAAATACTATTGTTAGGTGTTTTAGTATTTGTATTGTTCTTTGGTGTTAGAGTAAAAGCCGAAACTTGTTCCAAAGAAAAATATAAAGAATTAAAGCAACTAGCAGATGAAATTAAGGTTGAATATGAATTGGTACCAGCAGATGAAGAAGACAAAAAATATGTTGGTGAAAGCTTTTATTCATATACAATGTATATTTCTAATGTATCAGAAGGATTAAATGTACAAGTTAAAGGTTATACATTTACAAAAGCTGATCAAGTAAATGGGACAATTACTTTAAAGAAGTATTTTCCTCAAGGTGGATATACAGTTAAATTAAATGTATATGGTAATGCAAAGAGTGGATGCTCTGAAACATTAATTAAAACAATTAAAGTTTCTTTACCATATTACAACTATTATTCAACAAAAGAAGAATGTAAGGATAATGCTGATAAATATCCAATTTGTAGAACTAATGCAAATACAAATGATATGAGTGAGGAAAAATTCTTAGAAACATTAGAAAAACAAAAAGTTGAATATGAAAATAGAGCTACAACCCAAAAAGAAGAAAAGAAAGAAAAAGGGATCCTAGATATTATTAAAGAAAATATAGCATTAATACTTACAGTTCTAGTAGCAATAGTACTAGTTATTGTATTAATTGTTGTAAAAGTAAATAATAATAACAAAAATAAAATAAAAATAGATTTAGGTGATAGTAATGCAAAGAAAAAGAAAAAGAAATAGTTTAATTTTAAGTATTATTGCATTGTTAATGTTTGTCCCTTCAATAGCATTAGCAGCAGATTGTACATCTCCAACTATTGGTGGAGGTGGATCTTCATGGGCTCCAGCTGGTGAGTATGGTCTAGGATGTGGTTCAGATAAATGTTGGGCAACTCATAACATAGGACTTAGATTCCAAGTTTATAAAGTTACAGCTAAAAACAAGATGGAATTAATCGGTAATGGTGTAGATGTATGGTCAAATGATACATTCTTTAACGGATATTTTTCAAACCCAAATAAGAAGAATTTATATTATAAAGCAAACTGTACTGGTTATTTATCAGATGCTGATTTCTTTAATAAGAATTTTTCTAAATATTTCACAATAAGTGATGCTAGAACATATGTCGCAAATTATCAAGTAAAACAAGACGCAACAATCTTTCCTAATTTTAATGGTGGATCACTTAATAGTTGGGCATTAACATATGCTAATAATAATCCAACAGGTGGATGGTTAGCTAATAACTTATTATATAAATTACAAAAATTAAATGCAGGTAATAATAAAAAAGAAATTAAATCATTATTTGGATTTACTGATAAACAAATTGCTGATATGCAAACTAGTGTAGATGATTATTACATTACTGCAGAAATGTTAATGGCAACACATGCTTTTGCAGCACATGGTAGAGATTTATATATTTATGGTACTGCTTCAGAGATGGGTCACTTCTTTGGAACAAGTAATATTTACAATGCACTAGCAATCGAAAGAGATGTAGCAAAATACGATGCTAATTTAGTTGTTAAAGGTAATAATGGTGGATATATTAAGAAAGTTGGTAAATTAGGTAATCAAGAATTTTATACACAATTTGATGCTGCTGCATGTGAATACGGATATGGTTATGCTGTATGGAACTTAGGAGTAATTTGTGAAGACTGTTCTGAAAGTTGTGATGTTGCATGTAGAGATCAAGGAACTGAAAAAGGATCTGCAGCAAGAATGGCTTGTGCTATTCCATGGTGTAGTTCAAATGTAAAAGACAATGTTGGTCAATGCATTAAAGAATGTACTGAAGTAAAAGATGATGAAGGTTGTGACAAAGACAATGCCAAAACATGTGAAGAGTATAAGAAAAATGAAAATAAAATAACAAAGACTCATACATGTACAACTACTTCTGGAAAAGATGATGTTGGTGGATCAATTAGTGCTAAAGCTAAGATTTGTTACGATGAAAAAAATAAATTAACTGGTGATAAAACTGAAGGTTCATCATATAAAGTTAGTGGTAGAGCATATTCTAAGAAAATATATTATAAAGTTGTTTGTGAAGAAGATATGGATTTAAAAGAACTTCCTAATATTCAAACTTTATATTTATCAGAAAGTAATACAGCAAAATTATCTTATGCATATAGAGTAGAATATAAAAATAAATGTACTTTATATTGGAAGACAAAAGATAAGAAATGGGTTGCATCTACAACTTATAATGCTGTAAAAGATAAGACTCTATTATATAAAGAGTTAGAAGAAATTAAAAAAGCAAAGAATAATGCAGTAGCAGAATGTAAGAGATACACAGATGAAGAAGATAAGAAAGTAAGAATGGCACAAGCTGACTTAGATGCTAACTGTAATCCTAAACCTGTTGATTGTAGAAATCCAAAAGGAACATATAATATAGTTTCTTGTGACTTAAAGAAAACAATCACAAGTGCTGAAACTAGATTTAATAATTTAGTTGTTTATAGTGAGTCTAAAACTGCAGAACCTGAAAGTTTAGATACTACTTTAAAATTCAAGACTTATGATTATGATTCTAAAGAAACAGAAAAAACTGAAGAACTTCAAATGTTCCCTGTAATTTGTACTTCTAAGATTGAAACTGCAGGTGATAATAAAAAAGAAATTCTATGTATGGTAAATGGTAAAGAAGTAGATGGTACTAAGACTATTACAATTGAAGGAACTACTTATGTATGTCAAGGTACAGGTGGTTCAACTACTGAAGTAGGAGCAGGTACTAAAGTATATAAAGAAACAGTTATATATGCTATGCCATCTAGTTACGTAGAAGCACAAACTGAACAAGCTGGTAAGATTACACATTCTGAAAAGGATTGTAATAAATCAGGTAAAGGTTTATGTAGAGAATATCAATATGAATATCTATTCGATTTATATAATGGAAAAGATATTGAAAAATATGCTGAATATGTTAATAGTAAATTAAATAAGATTGAACTTAATATCAAAGGTGGACTTTGTGATGAGTTTAACTTAACTGAAAATTGTGACTATAGATTTGAAACAAGTTATTGTGAAGCTTGTAAAGAATATACTGAAGGAACTGAAGCATATAATAAATGTTACGAAGAAAAATGTAGCTGTGAAGCTAAATGTGCTGGTAATAGATTATGTAAAAACTTATATTGTCCAGAATATTGTGAAACAGCTGGATGTAACTGGTTAATTGAAATTAATGAATGTACTGGTTGTAGTGCATGTGATAGTTATACACCAGGAAGTAATGATTATTGGTTATGTTACTTCGACAGTTGTTGTTCTCAACAAGCTAATAATGATTGTTGGGCATTAAAGAAATGTTGTTATGGTAAATGTGACAAGTTATATACATCTGATAGTGATAAAGAACAATGTTATAGATCTTGTAAAGCAGAATATGATATCTGTGCTAATCCAAAAGCAGATTCAGTATATAGATCTGTTACATTAGGAGATCCATTCCCAGATAGAAGTGAAAAGAATGATAGTATTGGATTAAACTGGAAATATAAAACAGGTTATATTACAGAAGCTACAGATACTAAATCTGGATATTATGATGAAACAAATGGTACTGATAATAACTATGAATATATGGTTACTATTAAATCTAATGATCTAGAAAAATTAAAAGATACAGTAAATGATAAGAATTATAAAACATATATGAAAACTTCTAACTATACAAGTACAGTTGATAGTAGAGCTTATTGTAGCCAATTTATATATGAAACTATAAGTAATTATGTTACTTTAGGATCATCTGGATCAGTAGGATGTAAATAGAGAGGGGGATAAATAAATGAAAGTATCAGTATGGGGTTATTTATTCCTAGTATTAGGATTAGTTGGAATAGTACTAATAAATGTATTTGGAGAAGTAACAATAAGTAATGAACAAAATTATTATTCATTAAAAGAAATAACAAAAGCAGCAATGATGGACTCAATAGATAAAACAGCATATGTATCAGGAGTTGGATATGATGGAGTAACACAATATTCAGATCCAGAATCAATGCATTGTACATCAGGTGTACCAGGAACAATAAGAATAATAAAAGAAAGGTTCATCGAACAATTCATGATAAAATTTGCCAATGAAGCAGATTTAAGTAGAGACTATGAAATAGTATTTAAGGATATAGATGAATGTCCACCAAAAGTAACAGTAACAATAAAATCAACACAAACATTCAGCTTTATCCAAAAATTCTTAGGAGTAAGACAAGAAGATAGAGTAGAAGATGCAGAAATAGTCAATACATTATCAGGAGTATTAGAGACAGACGAACCATGGACAAAATAATAAAAGATGGAATTAACTTCCATCTTTTTTATTAAAAAAAGAAGATTAAAATTAATTAATCTTCTTTTATATATCCAGCTTTAGTAAGTTTAGATATTATTACTGATTTGTCTTGATTACCTTCTAGTCTTTTCATTTTACCTGAATCTTTACCATCTACAAAAAAAAGAATAGTTGGAGTTCCATCAACATCATAGTCATCTAAGAATTTTTTTGAATCACTTTCACTTAAATCAGTTATATTCATTTGGTATGCAGTGATTTCATAATCTTCAAGTACTGATTTAAATTTTGGAGTAAATGCAGTACAGTTTGAACATCCAGTTTGGACTACTTCTAATATGAAACTATCTTTATTTTCTATTTTTTCATTTAGTTCTTTATATGATATTTCTTTTAGATATTCATTATCATTAGAACCACATCCAGATAGCATAAAACTTAGTACAACGAAAAGAGCTATTATTAAAATATTCTTTTTCATAAGCACCTCATTAAGATAATATCACAATAAAAAAATTAAAACAATATTGATTGTTTTTAATCTTCTTATATTGTATACTTATTATAGTAAAATAGAGGGTGTTGTGGAATAAGATAAATAATATATATCATGTGTAAAATAAACTATCAAGTAGGTAGATATAATAGTTGTAAAGATTGCATTAATGATTGCGGATATAGTCCAAATGTTATAAAATATTATTATAGGCCAGTATCTAATAAGGTACAGGTGTTTATACATGATATAAAAATTGTTATGTTAATTATGGTCAAACAAAGCTAATCATAATACACAATTAGTTTTGATGACATAGATGAGTGTCCTCTTAAAAGTAATAAACTTTTAAGAAAAAAGAAATTGAAACAGATACTGCAAATATTGAAAATGTACTAGACGCAATATTAGAAAGTAAAAGATAGAAAGGGTGAAATAATATGAATAGTACACAAATGAAATTAAAAAAATTCTTAGGGAATAGAAATACTGTTACAATATTATGCGCTATAATTGGTATTGTTGTATTATATGTAGGATATACAGTAAGAGTTAATAGTGCTATTGAACCAGTTACTGTTCCATATGCTAATACTAATATTCAACCAAGGACAAAGATTACTGAGGATATGATTAGTACTATGCAAATTGCTAAAGCAGCATTAGATAAAATGGAAGGTTCAGTTATAACTGATAAGAAAAAAATTATTAATAAGTTCTCAGCAACTAATACTTTGATTCCAGAAGGAAGTTTATTCTATGAATCAGCAGTAGTAGATAAGAGACCTAACGAAGCTGTATATCAAGCTCCAAAAGGATTTAGTTTATACTACTTTACAGTTAATATGGGAACTTCATATGTTAATACAATTCTTCCTAATACTTATGTTGATATTTATCTAGGATTAAATGATGAAACTACATCATTACCTTATGTAGGTAAATATATTGAAAATGTTAAAGTATTAGCAGTTAAAACTTCTGATGGTTTAGATGTTTTCGAAGATAGTGACACTACTAGAGTACCTGCTTATATCATAGTTGAAGTACGTGATGATGAGTTTAAGAGTATGTTAAAAGCTAGTAGATTAGGTTACTCTTTAACATTAGTTCCAAATAAGAATGAAAATGTTGATGTTGAAGATGAAGCTTTAATGGTCAGTGATCAAGCAGATAATTATATAACTTCTCACTCTGAAGAATTTGAATATTCTGGAGAAAAAGAACAAACACAAGCTGGTTCATTATCAGGAAACGATAATGGTGGTACTACAACTGATGGAGGAACAAATGGAGGTACTACAACTGGCGGAAAGACAAATGGAGGTACTACATCTGGCGGAACAACAAAAGGTGGTACCGAATCAAACGGTAATAATACTAACACTAAGAAAAATTAATTATAAAAGAAATTAAAAGAAGAAAAGGGTGATATGATGGATGAAGCAATGAATTTAAATGGTATGGGAATGAATACAAATGTAGCATCACCAGTAAAACCTGTAGAAGGACAACAACCGGTTGCTTCTCCTAAACCTGTAGTAGAACCTACTAAAGTAGAGACAAAACCTACAGAAACATTAAAAGCAAATAATGATTTAGGTTTTGAAGATCTAGATATGGTTCAAGAATTAAGAGATGAAGAAGAGCTTATAAAAAGACAAAAAAATGAAAGTATCTTCTCAAGTATGGAATTTGGTCCACTAAAAAAATTCCTTGAAGATGATGACGTTACAGACATATCTTATAGTAATGGTGGACAACTATGGTTAAAGACTTTATCTAAAGGTGTTTATAGAGTAGAAGAACCTGGAATAAATGATTCTTTAATTGAAAAAATAGCATTCCAATGTTCTAACGTAATGGGTAAAACATTTAATATGGCTCATCCATTCTTGGACTCTGAATCTGCAGAGTTACGTATGAACTTTATTCATGAATCAATAGCTAGAAATGGTATTGCAGTAGTTTTCCGTAAGACTCCTGCTAAGATCAGATTAAAGAAAGAAAAATTACTTGAAGATAATTATGTATCACTTAGTGTACATGATTTCTTAATAAAAGCAGTTCAAGGACATTGTAATATTATCATGTGTGGTGAAACTGGTTCAGGTAAAACTGAGTTCTTAAAGTATTTAGCTAGTCATACTGCTGAAAATGAAAAAGTAGTTACTATCGAGGATACACTAGAACTTCACTTAGATAGAATTTTTCCACATCGTGATATAGTAGCAATGAAAACAAATAATATTGCAAGTTATTCAGACGTTCTTGTTACCTGCATGAGACAAAACCCAATATGGATTTTACTTTCAGAGGTTCGTAGTGCAGAAGCTGTTACAGCAGTTCGTAACTCTATATCATCTGGACACTTTATCTTGTCTACAATCCATGCTGATAGGGCTGCAAATATACCTTATCGTATGTACTCATTACTTGAATCTAACATAGATGTAGAACAATTCTT
>CACYBN010000134.1 GCA_902772675.1 uncultured Erysipelotrichaceae bacterium | reverse complement strand
TAGAACATTACCATCTACACTCAACTGAGATATTGTATCAGGTCTTAGTTTTATCAATTTCATTGCATAGAATTGTTGCCAGTTATATTTATGATTATGTCTATTACCAAATCATAAGAGAAAAATAATATGTTAATAGTCGTTTTTCAGTAAGTGATTGGTCTCTTATTCCATGACTAATAGCAAAATCAATTAAGAATTCAATTTCTCTATCTATTAGTTCAATTCTTTTACTCATACTATCCCTACTCTCTTCTAATATAATTAGAAAATTATATAGTAGGTATATCAAATATATTTATAAATATTTATAAAAGTGTACAAAAAAAGAACTCTAAGTTCTTTTTTTAGTATAAACAACTGTTTTATCTACATCATATAAATTGTCATATAGTTTTGTTTGATGTACTTCTTGTTTTGGTAATCTATCTTCTAAATAGATTCTAAATATCGGTTTCCATAAAGTTTGATTTGCTTCATTAGTAGTTAATTCCTCTTGGTTCTTTCTTGAGAAATCCTTTATTATATAATGAGGTCTATAATGCTCAAGAGCTTTTTTATTCATACCAACACCACTTGGTATATAATCTCTCATTTGATAGTCATTACATGAGCATAACATAGTATATAATTGAACGTTTTTAACTACTGCCATATGTCCTAGAGTAAAAGTGCTAGCACATGGTTCTTTAGATACGATAATAGCACCATCTGGTATTTGATTTTCATTTCTTAAAGAATCTCTTATTGGACGTATACCGAATTCTTCACCGATAATTAAATAAGGCCCGATAGCATATACATCAGCATTTCCTTTAGTTCTTTCTGCTATTTTAGCAGATATAGGTGCAAAAGCTCCACATTCTACTTCTACTATAGTTTTTCCATCTAAAGGACCATATATTTCTTCTATTTGATCTACTATTTTTTCATATGTATCGTCTTCTGGATCATAAATACCTAATAATGAGCACAATTCATAAATATATTCACCATTAGGTTTATCAAAAGCAGTATCTATATCTCCTTTTATCATATCGTATAGACTACTTTGATAAGTAAATTCATCAAAATCAATGTCTGATGTATATATTCTATCTCTTAAAGGTATTTCATAAAACTTTAAGAAATCTTCTATTAACTTGATTGCTTCTTCTCTTTTATAATTTATTCTCATTAATATCCCCCCAAAGCTGGTGCTATTATATCATAAAACATAAAAAAAGTAAAGTTTAACAACTCTACTCTAAATTATTTAAGAAACTAGTTCCTATTTCTGGTGCTTCTATTTCAAAGTTATCTGCTATAGTAGCTCCTATATCAGCCATTGTATTTAATGGTTCTAATCTATGTGGATTTTTAAAGTTTCTACCAAAAATTATTACAGGTACATTCTCTCTAGTATGACTATTTCCAGGGAATGTAGGATCATTACCATGATCAGCAGTAATAATTAATAAGTCATCATTATTTAATTTATTAAGAATCATAGGCATTTCTACATCTAATTCTTCAATAGACTTACCATATCCTTCAACATCTCTATTATGTCCATATAGGGCATCAAAATCATTTAAATTAACAAGACATAGTCCAGTAAAGTTCTTTTCCATTATATCAGTTAATTTATTTATAGTTTCTATATTACTTTTAGCACTTTTAATAGTTTTAGTAATACCTTCTCCATCGAATATATCTGCTATTTTACCAATAGATATAACACTATATTCTTTTTCTTTTAAACTATTTAAAATTGATTTTTTAGGTGGTTTAACTGCAAAGTCCATTCTATCATTATTCATAAATTTAAACTTTCCAGGTTTACCATTAAATGGTCTAGCAATAACTCTTGCTATTCTATATTCATCATCTAAAGTTATTTTTCTTATTTTTTCACAATAAGTATGTAATTTATTTACTGGTACAACATCTTCATGAGCTGCTACTTGAAGAGTAGAATCATTTGAAGTATATACTATCAAAGAACCATAGTTTAATTGTCTTTCTCCAAGCTCATTAATTATTTGTTCTCCATTTATTACTTTATTACCAATTACTCTTTTACCTGTAGCTTTTTCTATTTTATCAATTAATTCAATAGGAAATCCATTAGTATTAAATGTTTTAAATGGTACTTTATTTTCTATACCTACTATTTCATAGTGACCAGTTAAACTATCTTTTCCACTGTTAGTAGGTCTAGCTATTGTATAATAAGCATCTACATTATTATCATCTTCTAAAGTTAAAGTTTTAAGAAAACCTAATTTTTCTAGATTTGGTATAAATAATTCATATTTATCCATTATATGTTTTAATGTATTACTACCAGTATCTCCATATTCTGAAGCATCTGCTGCTTCCCCTATTCCTAATGAGTCTAAGATAACTACAAATACTCTTTTAAATTTCATTATTCCACTTCCTTATTTTTGACTTCTAGGATGATATTCATTATACTCTTCTCTAATCTTATTATTAGATATATGAGTATATATTTTAGTAGTAGCTATATCTGAATGTCCTAAAAGTTCTTGAATACTTCTTAAATCAGCTCCATAATCTAACATATGAGTTGCAAAACTATGTCTTAATGTATGAGGAGATATATCTTTATGTATTCCCTTTTCAATTAATAGTTTCTTAATTAATTTAAAGAAACTAAATCTAGATAATCTACCACCCATATTATTAAGATATAAGTATTCACAAGTTTTATTTTTTAATAATTCATTTCTTACTTCTAAATAATTATTTAAAGAATCTAAAGTATATTCCCCTATTGGAACGATTCTTTCTTTACTTCCTTTACCAACTACTCTTATAACACAGTTTTCTATATCGATATCACCTAATTTTAAATCAAGTAATTCTGATACTCTAAGACCAGTCGCGTACATTAATTCTAACATAGATTTATTACGATAGTCAAACGGCGTATTACACTCAATATTTAAGAGTTTATCTACTTCTTCGACTGTTAATACATTTGGTAACTTTTTACGTAATTTAGGCCTTTCTATAGTCTCAGAAACATCTATATTTACTTTCTTAGTTTGGAACATATAATTATGAAAAGATTTAATAGTAGTTAGTTTCCTAGCAATAGATGACACAGAAATATCTTCTTTATATAATGACTCTAAATACTTCTCTATATCGCTTTTAGAAATATCATTAGTATTAGTAATATTTCTTTTCTTCATATAATCTTTATATAAATTAAGATCTAATTTATATGAATTAGATGTATTCTTACTAAGTCTTTTTTCAAATATTATGTAATTGATAAAATCTTCAATATCTTTTTCCATATTAGACACCTTCTATAATAATTATAACACTTTAATCTATATTTTGTATGTGTTAAAATATATTTGAAAAAAGGTGATTATATGGAATTACTTGCTAGTAAAATGAATCCTAAAACATTAGATGATGTAATTGGACAAAGACATCTATTAGGAAAAAATAAAGTATTTACTAATTTAGTTAAAAATAAAAAGATATTTTCTATGATATTATATGGACCTCCAGGTATAGGTAAAACAAGTATTGCTAGAGCTATGGTTAACGATTTAGGTATGCATTTTAGATTTTTAAATGCCACTATTAATAATAAAAAAGATTTAGATCAAGTAATCGAAGAAGCAAAGCTTTATGATGATGGATTAATACTTATAATGGATGAAATACATAGATTAAATAAAGATAAACAAGATATTTTATTACCACAACTAGAAACAGGTTTAATTACTTTAATTGGAATGACTACTTCTAATCCATATCATTCAATTAATCCTGCGATAAGAAGTAGATGTCAATTATATGAATTAAAACCATTAACTAAAGAAGATATTATTGATGGTTTAGATAAAGCCTGTAAAAGTGGTAATTTACCTAAAATAAAGATAGATAAAGACTCAATTGAATATATAGCTAGTTGTGCTGGTAGTGATCTAAGATTTGCTTATAATTTACTAGAAGTAGCTTATTATTCATATAATGGTAAAATTACATTAGAAGATCTTAAAAAATTAAATAATAAACCATCATATGTAAGTGATAAAGATGGTGATGGACACTATGATTTATTAAGTGCTTTTCAAAAATCAATTAGAGGGAGCGATGTTGATGCTGCTCTACACTACTTAGGAAGATTGATAGAATTTGGTGATTTAGATAGTATCTACCGAAGAATGAGTGTTATCTGTTATGAAGATATCGGTCTAGCTAATCCTAGTATGGGACCTAGAGTTATGGCAGCAATATCAGCATCAGAATTAATTGGACTTCCAGAAGCAAGAATACCTTTAGGAGAAATCGTTATTGAACTTGCTCTATCTCCAAAATCTAATTCAGCTATTTCAGCTATAGATGCTGCTTTAGAAGATATAGAAAAAGGTAATATCGGTCCAATACCAGACGTTATAAAAATTAATACTACTACATATAAATATCCTCATAATTATCCAGGAGCTTATGTAGTACAACAATATATGCCTGATAATCTATTAAATAAGAAATATTACACTCCTAAAGAATATGGTTATGAAGTTAATATTAAAAAAGTATATGATAATATTGAAAAGATAAAAAAAAGAAGTAATTAATTAATACTTCTTTTTTATTGCTAGTTCTCTTTTACAAATCTATTAAACTTTCTAATTTCTGTATTTTCTAAGTCAGTATTCATTAGTTGTTCTAATAGTTTCTTTTGGTCTCTTGTCAATGATTCTGGGGTTTGTACATCTAATACTACGTACATATCTCCTTTATTTTTACTTGTAGCATTCTTAACTCCTTTATCTTTAATACGGTGTTTATCACCAGAATTAGCACCAGCTGGTATATTTAATCTAATATTACCATATAATGTAGGAATTGTCTTTTTACAACCCAAAGCAGCTTCTGCTATTGTTAAAGGAACTTTTAAATAGATATCATCATCACTTCTTTGATAGAATTTATGTTCTTTAACATTAAATTCTAGATATAAGTCTCCAGCAGGACCACCATTAATGCCTGCTTCTCCTTTACCTGAAAGTCTTAATCTATTTCCTGTATCAACACCTGCAGGTATAGTTACATTTAAATTCTTATTCTTTATAACTCTACCTTCTCCATGGCAATGATTACATTTTTTCTTAAATGTTTTACCAGTTCCATTACAGTCAGGACAAACAGAACGAGACATGAAATTACCAAACATACTTCTTTGTTGTTTAGTTACAGTACCTGATCCATGACATGTTGAACAAGTTTCTGAATCAAATCCACCCTCACCATGACATTCGTCACATTCTTCTACTACATCTATATTAATTTCTTTTTCACAACCAAATACAGCTTCTTCAAAAGTTAGATTTACTCTAATTAATCTATCGTCTCCTCTAGCCTTTCTATTTGATTGTCTTCCGCTTGAACCAAATCCAAAACTATTTCCAAAAATATTATCAAATATATCACTAAAATCGAAATCAGAGGCACTGAATCCAGAGAATCCTGATCCTCCAGCACCACCCATACCATCAAAAGCAGCATGACCAAATTGATCATATTGACTACGTTTGTTTTCATCTGAAAGTACCTCGTATGCTTCTTGACACTCTTTAAACTTTTCTGCTGCATTAGGTTCTTTTGATATATCAGGATGATATTTCTTAGCTAATTTACGAAAAGCACTTTTAATTTCATCTTGACTTGCTGTTTTAGAAACACCTAAGACTTCATAATAATCTTTCTTTTCAGCCATACTTATTCCTCACTTTCATATATTTCATTAAATTTATCTATTAAGGACTCAAATACTTTAATTAAATTTTTATAGACAGTATCTTCTTCTAAATCAACACCTAAAGTCATAAATGATTTATATGGAATTACATCTCCACCTGTAGATAAGAACTTAATATACTTATCTAACATATCTGAATCATTATCTATTATTTTAGATGCTACATATACTGCAGTAGCTATACATATTGAATAACTATATAAATAGAAAGAATTATAATAATGACTTCTTCTAGTCCAATTATTAATATTATATTCATCTATAACAAAGTCTTTGCCTTGATACATAGCTAAATATTTCTTAGATTCTTCTTGCATGAAATCTTTAGTAATCATACCATTATTAGATACTAATTCATACATGTCTTCTTCTATTTTTCCTTCCATTACAGCACCAAAATAATTATTTATTATAATATTCAATAAATTATCTATACCAGATAGTTTCTCTTCTTTAGTTTTTCCATTATTCATTAGATTAAATGATAATAGACATTCATTTGTAAGAGATGCTATTTCTGCTACAAATAGAGATACTCCTCTATATTGTTTAGGATTATTCTCTTTAACATATTGATGATGAACGTTATGACCACCTTCATGGATTATAGTAGATACAGATTGTAAATCATCATTATAGTTCATAAGTATTCTAGAATTATGATTTATTGTACTAATAGAATATCCTCCACTACATTTTCCTTTGTACTCACAGTAATCTATATATTTTTCAGCGAAGATTTTAGAGAATTTCTTGTAGTAGTCATCTCCTAAAGGTTTTATAGAATCTAGAATTAGTTTTTGAGCTTCTTCTATAGTATATTTAGTATTATTATTTACTAAGTCTCTTGCTAAATCATAAGAATATAATTTATCTAAATTAAATACTTTTTTATATAAATCATAATATTTATGAAGAGATTTAGTATGTTTTTCAGTAAATTCTACTAGTGTTTTAAATACTTTATCAGAGAAATCTTCTTCATGTAAATGTTTTTCCCATTCTCCACTAAAATTATGAATTTTAGCATTAGTATTAGTCATATTAACATAACTATTTAATAAATTGGCAAAAGTATTAGCATGTTTATTTATTTCTTTACCAAAAGAATAATATACTTGTTTTCTTACTTCTACATCATCATTTTTCATTAATCTTCTTCGATTACCTATAGTAATTTGTGTTTCTTTACCATCAATAGTAACTTTTCCATAATCTATTTCACTATTTATTAAATTACTATATATATCTTGATAACTATTCATAGCATTTATTAGAGAGGTTACAATAGTTTGTTTATCATCATCTATAATATAATCTTTGTCTTTATATATTTCATCTAAAAAGAATTTATATTTATTTAGATTAGGATTCATATTAAATAATCCTTGATATTCATCTTTACTTAACTTTAATAATTCATTATCAAACCATACAGTATTAATAGAAAAAGTAGTATCTAATTTAGTTATTTTATCTAGTCGTTCAATATTTTTACTATTTCCTAATTCTATATCATTTACTAAGTAAGCATATCCAAATAAGTCTTCAACATCACCATATGTCTCTATAAATATATTTAAAAATTCACATAATTTATCTGGATCTTTAATAGTACCTTTATAATCTTTTAATAAATCTATTTGTTGTTTAGCTTTATCATAAGTACTATTATATTCATCTTCACTTTTAAAATATTCAGTTAAGTCCCATTTATATTTATCTGGTACATCTTTTCTTGATTTATATTCTGCCATATTGAATCCTTTCGATATACAATTTAAAGTCCTAGTATTTGAACTAGAACTTTAAATCATTTATTTTATTCTTCTTCGTAATCAGCTTCTTGAACGTCATCTTTCTTTTCGTCTTTTGAATCTTCATCATCTTGTTTTTCTTGTTGTTCTTTAGCTATATTTTCATATACTTTAGTAGCTAGAGCCATTGCTGTTTCTTGAAGTTTTTCTTTCTTTTCTTTTATTTTATCGATGTCGTCACCTTCAAGTGCTTCTTTTAATTCTTTAACTAGATCTTCAGCTTCTTCTTTTTCTTTATCAGTAATCTTATCTCCTAAATCTTTA
>CACYBN010000133.1 GCA_902772675.1 uncultured Erysipelotrichaceae bacterium | reverse complement strand
TAAGATTTTCTGGATTCATTAACTCTTTTGATAATTCATTATACTTATTATTAATAATTTCTAATCTATCTATCATAGGTAAACTCCCTTTCAAACATAGTTATTATAACATACTAAAGATTAAAAGAAAAAGAACTAATTATCTTCTAGTTCCATTTCTTCTTCATCTATTATAACTAAATCTTTATAATCATCATCAGAATCGTCAAAATCATCATCTGTTCTCTTAATATCATAGTTGTCTTCATCATCTTCATCTGATTCCATGATATCTTCTTCTTTTTCTTCTTCGTCTTCTTCTTCCTCGTCTTCGTCTTCATCGATATCAACGTTCTTTTTAACTTTATCAGAAGAATACTTATTACTTAAATCCCAATTACCATCTTCTAATAAGACAAATCTCTTATCTGTAGTTAGAGTAGTATAATAGTCTCCTATTTTATTTTCATAAAAACTATTAGGTAACTCTAATGATGTTGTTATTTTTTTAAATAAATCCGCAGTATTCATTGGACCATTTTCTTCTATAATCATATAAGTTAGATCTTTATGTGAATATAATTCTAGTTCATCTTTAGACAAATCTTTAAAACTCATATTTCGTCCTCCTAAGCAATAATAGAATTTTGTCTTTTTCTTTATATCATTTTTATAAAACAAATGCAATATATTTTATTACATTTTATTAGGTATTGTTATTCCAAGAATATCTAAAAGCATTTCATTAGTCTTTTTAACTATATTTGTTAATGTTAACCATGAATCTTTTAAATCTTTATCTTCTTCAGTTAATACTCTATTCTCTGAATAAAATTTATTATATAAGCTTGTTAATTTATATAGATAGTCTGCTATATCATTTAGTGATTTTATTTCATAACACTTATTAATTATTTCAGGTAAATTTAATAAACACTTAATAATATCTTTATCAGTATCACTATTAATCTTTATATATTGATTGTTATATTTCCCTGCTTTTTCTAATAAAGATTTCATTCTAATTGTAGAATATAATAAATATGGTCCAGTTTTTCCATTTAAATCAGAAAATTTCTTTGGATCAAATATATAATCTGTTCCTCTAAAAGATAAGAAATCAGCATATTTTAAAGCAGATAAACCTACTTGTGTAGATATCTCTTTTCTTTCTTTTTCATCTGTTATATTTTCATTTAGACGAGATTCAGCTTCTTTTACTACATCATCAATTAATCCCTTTAAGTCCATTACTCCACCATCTCTAGTTTTAAATGGTTTACCATCAGGTCCATTCATTGTACCTAATCCAAAATGTTGTAATTTAGTATTTTCATTAACTAAATGAGTTTTATAACTTGCTCTAAATACTTGTTCAAAATATAAACTTTGTCTAAAGTCAGTTACATACCATATTTCATCTGGACTAAATCTTTGCATACGAGAATAAATTGTAGCTAAATCACGAGTAGCATATAAAGTTGCTCCATTACTTTTAATAACTACTAAAGGAGGCATAGGTTTATTATCTTCAGGTTTATCTACATCGATAACTTTTGCACCTTCACTTTCATATATTAATCCAGTACTTTCCATTATTTCCATAGTTTTAGGAATATAAGGATAACAGTCTGTTTCTCCTTCCCATAGATCAAAAGTAGTATTTAATTGTTTATATATTTTTTTAATATCCTCAATAGATGTTTTCTTTATAATATCCCAAAGAGCAACATATCCTCTTCTACCATCTTCTAATTCTGCAGTAATTTGTCTTACTTCTTCCATACGTTCTTCAGATTCTTTAGCTGCTAAACTAGCTCTTGGATAAATTTCTCCTAATTCTTCTGCAGTAATAGTAAAATCTTCATATTCTCCTTCATAATTTTCATCAAAGAATTTTAATTCAGGATGAAGTCTTTTAATTTCAGAAATTACCATACCAGATTGACGTCCTATATCACCAAAATGAACATCACCAATAGTATCTTTTCCTAAAGCTGCTGCTAATCTTTTTAAAGCTTCTCCTATATTAGCAGGTCTTAAATGTCCTACATGAAGAGTCTTAGCTATATTAGCTCCTCCATAATCTATAAATATTAAACTCTTTTCTAATTTATCTATATTGGATTTAGGATCTTCTTTTATTTCATTCATAAATTCAATTAAAGCATCATCAGATATAGTAATATTTATGAAGCCTGGTCCTGCTATATTAACATTAGTAAATCTTTTATCACTTTCTAATTTAGATTTAATTTCTTCTGCTATTTCTCTAGGATTTTTATGATATTCTTTAGCTAATTTCATAGAATCATTTAATTGATAATCTCCTAGATCTGGTCTATTAGAAACAGTTAAATCAACTGTATCAACTTTATATCCACAGTCATTGATATATTTAATAATATCTTTTTCAATTGTCTTTATATAACTCATAATAATTACTCCTTTATTTTTAATTCAAAGTTAAACTCATCATTTTCTAATACATATAATACTTTATAATAATTATCTTCTTTTTCTATAGATTTTACTTCTATTTTTAAAGATATATCATAATTAATATCTTTTATAGTAATATGGACTAATTCTTGTTTAAAATCTAATACCATATACTTTTCTTTAGAAGTTCTTATTAATCGATCTTTATTTATATCCATAGTTACTTTAGAATCATTATCTTCATATTTAATAATATTATTATCTATAGTAGCTTTATATATATTTATATTATTATTTATATTTATAATTAATTCTATATTCTTCATAGTATCACCAATCACGCTTGATTATATCATATAAGTATTATTTTTAAAAGAAAAATTCTGCCGAAGCAGAATCTATTAATTATTTTGGGCTTGTACTGCAGTAATTGCTACTACTCCTACTATATCTTCAGCAGAACATCCTCTTGATAAATCATTTATAGGTTTAGCAATTCCTTGAGTAATAGGACCATATGCTTCTGCTTTAGCTAATCTTTGAACTAATTTATAGCCAATATTTCCAGCATCTAAGTCTGGGAATACTAAAACATTAGCATGTCCTGCAACATCGCTATCAGGTGCTTTAGATTTAGCTACATCAGGTACTATGGCAGCATCTAATTGTAATTCACCATCTATTTTATATTCTTTAAATTCTTCTTTAGCTAGTTTAGTTGCCTCTACTACTTTATCTACATCAGCATGAGATGCACTTCCTTTAGTAGAATGAGATAATAAAGCAACAACAGGTTCTTCTTCAACTAATAATTTAAAACTTTCAGCAGATGAACCAGCAATACTAGCTAATCTTTCTGGATCAGGATTTTGTTCAAGACCACTATCCGCAAAAATGAAAGTTCCATTAGCTCCATATTCACAATTAGGAACAACCATTAAAAAGAAAGCTGAAACTAACTTAACGCCTGGCTTAGTCTTAATTATTTGTAAAGATGGTCTTAAAGTATTAGCAGTAGAATGACAAGCCCCAGATACTACTCCATCAGCATGTCCTTCTTTTACTAACATACATGAAAAATACATATAGTCTTCCGTTAATAATCTTTTTGCTTCTTCTAGAGTCATCCCTTTTTCTTTTCTTAATTCATATAATTTATTAGTAAATTCTTCAGTTAATTCACTATTATCAGGATCTATTACTCTTACTTTAGATAAATCTATATTATTATTTTTTATTTCTTCTTCTTTTCCTATTAGTATTAAATCTGCAATATCTTCATCAAGAATCATTTTAGCAGCATCTAAAACTCTTTTATCCATAGTTTCAGGTAGTACTATAGTTTTCTTATCAGATTTAGCTCTTTCTTTTATTCTTTCAATAAAGTTCATATAAATACCTTCTTTCTTAATAATTATAACATTTTACACAATAATTGAATATTAATTTTTTTTTTGCTATACTAATGTAAGATAGAGGGTGTTTATATGATTCCATATATTATTTTATTATTAGTAGTTATAGTCGTACTTATAATATTTAAATTTAAAAGTATAAAACAAGACTTTGAAATAATACTTACTAAGATACATGATGGAGAAAATGAAATAGATGAATTATTAAATCAAAAGACTAATTTAATGGAAGATATCTGTGAAAATATAAATTCGTTAAGTGAAAATCCAACATTCCCATCTATAAAACAACTACAAAAGAAAAAATTGGATTCAATCAGTTATGATAGAGATTTAAATAATTATTATTCTGACTTAAAAGAATATTTATTTGTAAATAAATCTTATATACCTGATGAAGAAACACAAAATAAAATAAATACTCTTAATAAAGTAGAAATGGATTTAGAGGCTACTAAGAAATTCTATAATGACAATTCAAATGATTTTAATTCTTTAATAGATTCATTTCCAGCTAAAATAATAGCTAGAAAAAAAGGATATGATTTCAAATTTACATATTCTTTTGATAAAGAAGAATTCTTTGAAATATTAAAACAATCTGATAAAAAGAAAAAAAGTGATGCATAATCACTTTTTTATTTTAAATTCCAATCTATTTCTTTAATATTATTTTTTCTTAAAAAATCATTTGTTTTAGAAAAAGGTTTACTTCCAAAAAATCCATTTCTAGCAGAAAAAGGAGATGGATGAGCTGATTCTATTACTAAATGTTTTTTATTTGTAATTAAATCTTTCTTTTTTCTAGCATAATTACCCCACAATATAAATACAACTGGAGTATCTTTCTCATTTATTTTTTTAATAACAGCATCTGTGAATTGTTCCCATCCTAAACCTTGATGAGAAGCTGGTTTATCTTTTTCAACAGTTAAGACACTATTTAGTAATAGAACTCCTTCCTCAGTCCATTTTAAAAGGCTTCCATTTTCACATATAGGTATATTTAAATCATCATGTAATTCTTTATATATATTATTTAAACTAGGAGGTTTTCTAATACCTGTTTTAACAGAAAAAGATAATCCTTCTGCTTCATTTTCTCCATGATATGGATCTTGTCCTAAAATAACTACTTTTGTATCCTTGTAAGAAGTATGTCTAAAAGCATTAAATATTTCACTTTTTTTAGGATATATAGTTTTATTCTTGTACTCTTCATTAACAAAATTAATTAACTTAGTAAAATATTCTTTTTCCATTTCTTCTTTTAATAAGTTATCCCAATCATTTCCTAACATATGATCTCCTATTTACTGTTCCTATCTACTAGTTCATATAGTGAATTTAATAAACTTTCTTTTAAATTAGATTTATTAGATCCATCATAATCTTTTAGATATTTTTTTGTTAATTTATCTATTTTCTTATATTTAGAATTAGATTTTTTATAATTATCTTTTATTTTAACTAAATTATCTGATATTGTATATAAATTCTTAGAAATAGTTGGATTATTATAATATTTAGTATTACTTTCATATACTGATGCTATCTCATATAATTTAGACTCGTTATTTGCAAGAGTTACCATTTCCATTCCATAGCTCAACCCATTTAATTTACCTATTTGTAAATTCATTGATGGATAACCAGTTGCTGTTATTGTATAAGCTCTTGTCTTAGATGATCCATTTTTAGCACTAGAATAAGTTAATAATCTACTCATAATAGTAGGATATATTACTACATCTACATTATTTGAAGAAAACTTATTTTTTACATAATTAGTATAATTATCTCTATCATTTTGTATCTTTTTATATCCACTTGTAGTTGTATAATCCCTACTACACTCAGATAAGTCTACCCAATTCATATTTAAGACATATTTACCTGACTTTTTTAATTCTTGGAAAGTTCTAATAGTACCTGTAGTACCTTTTAAATATTGATTAAAATCATAACAAAAAGATTTATCATTAAATGAATAATATCCATTGTAGAAATTATTTATATATACTATTTCAGCTCCCTCTGATTTAAATTCTTTTATAGCTTTATTCATAAGACTATTTATTCCAGAATCAGGACTATTAAATTGAGTAGCTACTCCTATTCTAATACCTTTTAGAGAGTCTTTCTTACTTATTGATTTTTTAAAACTAGTATCTTTAGTTGAAATAATATCCATTAATATAGCATTATCTTCTACATATCTAGTTATTGGACCTATAGTATCTCTTGTTTTATCATATTTAATTACTCCATCACCAGATACACTTCCATGTGTAGGTCTTAATCCTACTAAATTATTAGCTGCAGATGGTAATCTTACTGACCCACCAGTATCTGTACCTAATCCTGCTACTGCAAAATTAGCAGCTACTGCTACTGCTGTTCCTCCACTAGATCCATATGAAGAATAATTAGTATTATAAGCATTTTTTACATGACCATAACTACTATAAGAAGAATATGCAGATAAAGCAAATTCACTCATATTAGTTTTACCGATAATTATCCCTCCGGCTTCTTTAACTTTCTTTATAGCAGGAGCATCTTCTTTAGGATAATTATCAGATAAAGCTTTTGTACCTCCAGTCGTAGGCATACCTTTTACATCTATATTATCTTTTACTACTATTGGTAATCCAAATAGATCTGAAGTTCTTCCATTTTTTTGATATTCTTCATCTGCTTTTTTAGCTTCTTCTAAAGCATTTGGATTAACATATAATATTGCATTATATTTATCGTTGTATTCATCTATTCTTTCAAGATATATCTTCATAATTCTTTCATAATTGATATATCCTTCATCAACAGCTTCTTGTATTTCAGTAATTTTCATTTCTGTTATATCAACTGATGTTTCTGTATATGTTGAAGGCGTTGTAGCTTTAACTGTTGAAATAAGAGATGCAACTATTAATAGTTCTTTCATTTAATCATCTACTTTCATAATAAGAATAACACTTGAAGTAAAAAAAAACAATGAACCTATTTGTGATAGGTTTCATTGTTATTAATCTTATATGCTCTATATATTTGTTCTAATAACATAACTCTAAACAATTGATGTGGAAAAGTCATATTAGAAAAAGACAATTTATAATTAGATAAATTTTTAATAGATTCATCTAATCCATAAGATCCACCAATTATAAAAGTAATATTACTATTAGTAAGATAAATATTATCTATTTTTTCAGCAAATTCAACCGAACTAGGATTCTTTCCCTCTATTTCTAGAGTAATTATATAATCTTTACTATTTATATGTTTAATAATACTATCTGCTTCTTTTTTTAAGATATTTTTTATATCTAAATTACTTTCATCAGGTATTTCTATAATTTCTAAATCAGTATATTTAGATAATCTTTTTTTATATTCTTTTATTGCATCATCTAAATATTTTTCTTTGATTTTTCCTACACATATTATTTTTATCATATCTCAATCATCTCCAGTGATTGTAATTGATGAGTTACTATTAT
>CACYBN010000132.1 GCA_902772675.1 uncultured Erysipelotrichaceae bacterium | reverse complement strand
TGCAGACCCACGCCTTACCACTTGGCTATAGACCCAAATCTCAATTGATAAAATGATTATAACAAATATAAATAAAACTAGCAAGTACTTAAAATAAAAAAGATGAAGATTAAATCTTCATCTATTTTATCTTATAAGTATATTTCTTATCACGTATTGTAAATACTAAATTAATATGTTCAGCATCTTTAACTTCTTCGACAACCTCAAGATAAACATATCCATCACTAAATGAAGTTGGAGATAGATTTATCAATCTAGCTTTTTGAGTTTTCATCTTACCACTAGTACCATATTCCACTTGTGCAAAATTACCATAGAAATCCTCATAAATTTTTGGATTACAATTATCAGATCCTTTTAATGTAGCCTCTATTCTTAATACTACTTTAGGATATTTTGCTGTTTCTTTTGGAATAATTAATTGAGTAAATTCTTCTTCTCTTCCAGTTGATTCAAATTTCTTAATATATTTAGTAGAATACTTATCTGCAATATCATAAGAATCTATTCTTAATTTAGTTCCTGAAATTAAACTATCTTTAAATTCCAAATCTTCTCCAGGATTAGTAGTTCCCATATCTTTATATTTAGTATATCTAATTGGATTAATCTTTATCTTAGAATATTTATATGCTCCATCATCACCTTCTACATATGATGTAATATAATCTATTCTCATTCTATTATTTTCATATTTTTTATCAATTTCATATACTAAATTAATTGTTTTCTCTTCACCTGGATTAAATACTGTTGTAGTAGTTCCTCTTATTCCATAATCTATAAAACTATCAGGATAATCATTTATAGGCAAATATTGAACATGATTACCTAAAGATAAATAAATATAATCATATGGTAATTTTAATTCTATATCACTAAATTTATTTTTAATAGTCATATTTACTATTACATATACTTTTTTAGGATTTACTAATAATCCTTTTAAATCAGAATCTGTAACATAAGAATGATTTATTTTAACAGCAAAAGCATTACTATAATAATACTTATCATTTGAAGAATAAGCTATTCCGTTAAACTTATCTCCTTCATCATTAAATCTTTCTACTCCTCTAATTAAACCAATTATTACAAATATTATTACAAATACAATTAAAAAAGTCATTCCAAAAAATAATTTTTTATTTTCTAAATAAGTATATTTAATAAATCTAATAGATCTATTTATTCTTGTTTTAATATCATTACTATCAAAATCTACACTTACTTCAAATTCTTCATTATCTTCTTCAGTAATATCAAGTTCAATTAAATCTTTTTTAAAGTTAAATTGCTTAATATTAAATCCAACTGCTCTTACAATTGAAATAACTATTACTGGTATTGGTATCAATGAAAATGTAAAAGCAAAATCTTTTACAACATCCATGAAAGTTAAATTAACAGTTCCTGTTTGAATTGAACTTAAAACAGATGCTAAAACTATAACCATTACTAATTCTATAACATATAAAAGAGTTGATAATTTATAAATCATTAATGGTTTATCTTTTTTTCTCATCAATACTATTATTGCAACAAGAGTTGCTAAAATAATAATAGGTAAAATAAATCCAGTTACTCCAAGATATTTAAATAAAACTCCTTCTTCTGCTAAGTTATTATTTAAACTTTTATAATAAACTAAATATTGGCTTGCATTATATATTTTTACACTAAAAATAATCATTAATAATGCTAATAAAGCATGTATTAACTTGAAGTGTTTTATTAAAAATGCATATGGCTTACGTAGTACCATAAATCCACCCCTATTCTATAAATAGTATATAGTATTTCAGAAATAAAAAAAAGAGAATTTCTTCTCTTTTATGTAAACATTAATATAAACAATTACCTGGTGTTCTAGGGAATGGAATAACATCTCTTATATTTTCTACTCCAGTTAAATATATTAATAATCTTTCAAATCCCATACCAAATCCAGAATGATAACATCCACCAAATCTTCTTAAATTAATGAACCAATCTACAGTATCCATATCTATATTCATTTCTTTACAACGTTCTACTAATTTGTCATAATCTTCTTCACGTTGAGATCCACCCATTAATTCTCCTGCTCCAGGAACTTCTAAGTCAACTGCAGCAACTGTCTTATTATCAGGATTAGTTTTCATATACCAAGCTTTTATATCTTTAGGCCAATTAGTAATAAATACTGGTCCATTGAAATATTCAGTTAAATATTTTTCATGTTCTTTAGCAATATCATCATCATAATCAGGAGTAAATTCCCATTTTACATCAGCTTTATTTAAGATATCGATAGCATCATGATGAGTAATTCTCTTAAATTCAGATTTTACTAATTTAGTTAATTTATCTTTTAATCCCTTTTCTACAAAAGAATCGAAAAATTCTATTTCAGAAGGACATTTCTCTAATACTTCATTAACTACAAATTTTAACATTTCTTCTTCAATATCCATTAACCCATTTAGATCACAGAAAGCTATTTCAGGTTCAATCATCCAGAACTCATTAGCATGAGTTTTAGTATTAGAATTTTCTGTTCTAAAAGTTGGTCCAAAAGTATATATTTTCTTAAAAGCCATAGCAAAAGCTTCTCCATGTAATTGACCAGTTCCAGTTACATATGCTTGTTTGTTAAATAAATCTTTAGACATATCAACTTTTTTATCTTTCATAGGTAAATTATCAAAATTTAAAGTAGTAATTTTAAACATTTGATCACTACCTTCACAGTCAGTAGTAGTAATTAATGGAGTATGAACATAGATGTAATTATTACTTTGAAAATAATTATGAATAGCTTGAGCTGCTACACTTCTTACTCTAAATACTGCTTGGAATAGGTTTGTTCTAGGACGTAAATAAGCAACTTCTCTTAAAAATTCTCTAGTATGTCTCTTTGGTTGAATTGGAAAATCTGCAGGACAATCACCCAATAATTCTATCTTATTAGCTTTTAATTCAAAATCTTGTTTTCCTTGAGATTTTACTAAAGTTCCTTCTACTCTAATTGCACATCCTACTAATAATTTTTGAATATCATCAAAGTTATTAATATCTTCTTCATAAACTATTTGTAAATGTTCAAAACAAGTTCCATCAGAAAAATCTATAAACCCAAATGTCTTTTGTTTACGATGGTTTTTAATCCATCCTTCTACTATTACACTCTTATCTATATATTCTTTACTATTTTTTATAATATCTACTAAATCTAATTTCATAAGTAAACCTCTTTTCAAAACTTATTTTAAAATATTTATATATATCAGTCAATAAAAAAGAGAG
>CACYBN010000131.1 GCA_902772675.1 uncultured Erysipelotrichaceae bacterium | reverse complement strand
GTCTTACCCTTTCTTGCATCATCTCTTGCTTTTCTAGCAGCTTCTCTAGCTGTTTTACTACGTAAAGCTTTTTCTATAATATCAGTAGCAATCTTATTATTTTCTTCTAAGAAGAATTGCATCTTTTCAGTTACAATTGACTCTACTGCTACTCTAGCGATAGGAGTACCTAACTTACCTTTAGTTTGTCCTTCAAATTGTAATAATGCTTCGGGCACTTTTAAAGATATAACTGCTGTTAGACCTTCTCTTACATCAGAACCTTCAAAGTTTTTATCTTTTCCTTTGATAAATCCATTAGTTTTTGCATAATCATTAAATACCTTAGTAATAGCAGTTTTAAATCCGACTTCATGAGAACCACCATCTACTGTTTTAACATTATTTACAAAAGAAACAATATTTTCACTATAAGTATCAGTATATTGAAATGCAACTTCTACTTCGATCTTATCTTTTTCACCTTCAAATACTACCGCATCATGTAAACAATTCTTATCTTCATTTAAATATTTAACAAATTCTAATATACCTTTTTCATAACAGAATTTATCACTTCTACCATTAATTTCATCTATTACTTCAATAGTTAATCCTTTTATTAAGAAAGCAGAATGTTGCATTCTTTCACAAATAGTAGAATATTTAAATGTAGTAGTAGAAAATATTTCATCATCAGGTAAAAAAGTAACTGTAGTACCACTAACTTTTTTAGTAGGTCCAATCTTATGTAATGGAGTTTTTACTTTACCACCATTTTCAAATTCTATTTGATAGTTTTCTTTATCATGGGCAATAGTAACAATCATCCATTTAGATAAAGCATTAACTACACTAGCACCTACTCCATGAAGTCCACCAGATACTTTATATCCTGATTCTTCAAATTTACCACCAGCATGTAGAATAGTATAAATAACTTCAGGTGTACTTTTACCTGAAGCATGCATTCCAACGGGAACACCTCTACCTCTATCCTCTACTGTTATTGATTTATCTTTATTTAAAGTAATTGTTATCTCATTACCAAAACCATTGATAGCTTCATCTATTGCATTATCAACAATTTCCCATACTAAATGATGTAATCCTCTCTCATCAGTTGAACCGATATACATACCAGGACGTTTTCTAACTGCTTCTAAACCTTCAAGTATTTTAATTGTTGATTCATCATATTTAACAGCCATTCTATCATCTCCTAAATCATTATAACAAAAAATATTCTTAAAAAAAAGGTAATAGACATTTATTGACTAGTCTATTCCCTTTATTTCTTCTAGTTTTTTATCAATAACTGAATATAAATATATAGATGTTTTCTTATTCAATTTATTCTCTATATAATCCTTATATCCATTTAATTGTTTTATATAATTTTCATCATCTATATTTTTTAATTTATAATCAATTATTTTAACACTATTACTATATACAAGCATTAAATCTATAATACCATGTAATTCTTCATTATCTTTTTGATAAATGAATTCATATTCTTTATAAATATCACAATTAATAAAATCTATATCACTTTCTACAAAAGTTTTTATATAATCTATATATTTACTATCTATATAAGAATAATCAGGGTTCTTAAAATCCATTAATTCAAATAAATAATGAATATATGTACCAAATTCCATCTTTTTAGAAGTATCTTCATCTACTATCTCATGACTACTCTTAGAAAAATGTTTAGAACTCAATACTTCATTAGGTATATCTATTTCAATATTATTAATAACTTCTTTAGATTCATTTATTTCTTTTTCATAATTAACTTTCTTAATTAAATTATAATCACTACTTATATTTAATTCATCTATATTTATATTTTTTATATAAGAACCTATATTGTAATAAATACTATCAATAATAGATTTAAATGATCTATATTTAATTCTAATATCACCATCTATTACACTAGATGAATCTATATCTTTATCTTCTAAAGAAGTAACTAAAATCATTTTTTCTTTTGCTCTAGTAAGAGCTACATAAAGAAGTCTAATCTTTTCACTAATCTCTTCATTTAAGAAATCATCTTTATATAAAGTCTTATATATAGTAGTACCTACTCCATCTTTATAATATGGTAAAATCATTCCATATTTATTACTAAATATATATCTAGAATTAATATCAGCCATATTAAATTGTCCATAGAAACCACAAAAATAACATATAGGGAACTCTAATCCTTTAGACTTATGAATAGACATTATCTTAACACTATCACTTCTATTATCGCTAAAATTACATTCTAAACTATTATTATCATTATTTAAATTATCTAAGAAATCTCTAAATTCTAATATAGAACATCCCATTAATTCATAACTCTTAGCTAAATTTAATATATATTCTAATCTAATATCTAACTTATAAGTATCTCCGACTAAAATACTATTTTCATAGAAGTTAAATTCATCAATTATCAATTCAATTATCTTAGATATAGATAATATCTCAATACCATCACATAGATCTTTTACTTTCTTATATATATAGGAATCTTCAAAATTATTATTTACAAAATATTTAAATATTTCATTATCTTCCATTCTATATAAATAACTACGACAAATAGAGATAAAAGCATATTTAAATTCTGTATCAATTCTATTATTCATAATAGATATTATCAAAGTTAAAATATTTTTTATAATATTTATTTCATTATCTTGAGTAATATCTGTACTAGTATATTTCTCTATAGGAATATTTAAATATTCAAATATCTTTTTAAATAGATCAAAATCTTTAGTACGATGAATAAGTATACAGAAATCACTATAATTAGCATCATGTAATTCTAGAGTATCTTTATCAAATATTTGATATTTATTTTTTACTTTATTTTCTATATCACGAGCTATAGTAAATATTTCTATCTCTTCTTTAGTAAAATCACTATCTTTATCATATTCGTAGTTAAGAATTTCCATGTTGTAATCATTATCTGTTTTACCTTCTTCATTATAGGTTGTATTACCAAATATCATTTGATGAGTTGCTTTGTAATCAGCTCCACCTATATTATTATCCATTACTGGATTAAATATTAAATTGATATTATCTAATACTTCACTTCTACTACGGAAATTCTTTAGTAAATCTATTTTATAACCATTATCTCCAACAGAATATTTATCATATTTATTCTTAAAAATATTAGGATTAGCATTCCTAAAACGATAAATTGCTTGTTTTATATCTCCTACCATATAAACATTATTATTTTCTATTAGATTAATAAATATTTCTTGTAAATCAGATGTATCTTGATATTCATCTATCATTATTTCTTTAAAACCATATTTTAAATTATTTCTTACATCATCATTTTCTTTAACTACTTTTATAGCCATTTTAGCTATATCTACAAATTCAAAAGTATTATTAAATCTCTTATAACTCCATATTAATTCATCTAATTTTTTAATAATATCTATAAAAGTAGAAGCATATCCTTTAGTACTTAAAATATTATCTTTTATTTCATCTTCTTTAGAAATACCTATATAACTTAATAAATCTTTCTTTCTAGTAGTTATATCTTCTTTTAAATCTTTAATAGATTGATCAGAATTCTTAGGTAATCTAGGAAGAGTTTCATTTAAAGCAATCATCTTCTCTTCTAAATTTCTAGCATTTATATATTTAGTAAGAACTGTATCTATATCTTCTCTAAACTTATTTTCAGATGATGAAGATAAACCTTTAAGTAGATCTACAATTACATCATATTTTCTATTAACTTCATCTAAATATTTATTAATATTACTATCAATAAATTCATCACTATAATATGTAGAAATATAATTATCTAAATATTGTTCTTTTTCTGGTAATAAATCCATCTTACTAGATAAATTTAAAATAGCTTCTTTTATTTCTGTATCATCTTTAACACAAAAATCAGATATTAATTTAATAAAATCATCAGTTGGATTTTCATAATATTCATCAAATATTAAATCTAAATATTCTCTTCTTTTATTATCTATAATATTTTTATCTGCTACTGTGATATTTTTATCTACATCTAATAAATAATAATATTTCTTAACTATAGATAAACTATAACTATCAAAAGTAGTTACATAAGATGCATCTATTAAATCTAATTGTTCTTGTAAAGAAGAATCACTTTTTATCTTTTTACGAATTCTTTCTTTCATCTCAAAAGCTGCAGCATTTGTAAAAGTAAGAATTAACATTTCAGATATTTTAGTACCATCTCTTAATTTTCTTAAAACTCTTTCAGAAAGAACTGCAGTTTTACCAGAACCAGCTCCTGCTGAAACGATAATATTAGTACCTTCTTTGTTAATAGCATCCATTTGTTCATTAGTCCATCTAGGCATTATCTTCACCTCCTAAATAAGACAAATCTTTATATTCTTTCAAAGAAACTATATCTTCATTTTTTCTATAACAAATATCTTTATATTTACAAAATTCACATCCAACTAAATCTTTACCTATTTGTTTTGGATTAATAGAGAATTCTCCATTTAAAATATTATCTCTATTACTATTAATTTTATTATCAATAATATTTACTAATTCATCTAATTCTTCATCTGATACAAGTTTAGTATAACCACTAAAAGTACCTGACTTAGTAAGTTTCATACCTCTTATAAATTCACTATTTTCATAAGTAGGATCAAATACTTCTATTCTAGACATATCATTGGTACTATAACCAACTAATTTTAAATTACTTTCTTTTATTTCTTCTATAGTTTTATCTTCATCTATTTTTTGTTCAGAAGATAATATTCTTTGAAGATACATACCTACAAATTTAGGCTCTTTTATTAAAGTACTATTAACTACTAAATACCAATATATAGGCAACTGCATATCTATACCATATATTACTCTACCTAAATTTATATCTGGATGACCTGTCTTATAATCTACAAGAGCTACTAAATCATCTTTATACATCATTTTATCTATAATACCAGTAAATCTAATATCTATATTATTAATACTCTTATCTATAGTTATTTTTTGTTCTAACATAGATTCTGTTAAACCAGTTTCTTTATGTAATTTTTTTACATGATTAATAATAAAAGATAATTCTCTTTTTAATTTAATAAGTAATACTTCTTCTTTTTTAGATAATTGATATTGCTCTAAATATTTATTCCATTCTATATCCAAATCAAAATCATCATTTAAACAAATACTTAATAAGTAATGGAAAATATTACCTATTTTTTGTTGGAATGATTCTTCATACTTATTTACTTTTAAAATATTCTCTAAATAATATCTAAAAGAACATTTATTATAATTATTAATAGAAGAATAAGATAATATCAATTTATTATTAAGAAGTTTAAGTAATAGATTATTATCTATTCCAGTAAATGAATTACTATAAGTAGAATAATTAATTTTATAATTAGAATAATACTTATCTAATTCTTTATTTTTTGTACCAAATTTAATTAAATCATCTAAATATCTACTTAATTTAATCTTTGAATATAATAAAGAATAACTATTATTAGAAACATCATAATCATCAACAAGAATATTATTTTCAGATATTAAATTAGAAGGATAATATTTATTATCTAAATGATTTAATGGATAAGACATATATAAATTTTTAGTTTTATTAATAAATGATAAGACATCTTCTTTGGATTCTTTATTCTTGATCGTAGAATTTTCTATTCCTAAAATATCTTTTTCAAAATCTTCTAAATAGTCTTCATTTTTATAAATAACAGGTAATTCACCTTGATTAAATCCAATTAAGAAAACATATTCATCTTCAAAAGTATAATTATTAAAAGATAATAACTCTACTTTATTTTGTAAAGAAATACCTATTTTAGTATTTAAAACTCTATTTAATACTAATTCAAATATATTATCAAAAGAATACTTATCTAAATATTTATTATATATATTACAAATATTTAAAATAATACTATTCATATTAGAATATTTTTCATCATTATATTTAGAACTTATAAATTTATAAGAATTATCAAAAGATTTAGAATCAAGTAACTTATTTAAGAAATCTATTCCTATCATTGTAGAATAAATAGAAAAACCAGAATCACTTATTGGAATATTATAAAACTTAGATAATTTAGTAAATACATTACTATAACGATCACTATAATTAACTACTTTTATCTTATTAATATCTATTCCATTATTTAATAAATCTCCGATTGTATGAAATACATAATCTACTTCTTCTTCAATCGTAGGGAACTCATAAATAGACTTATGTTCATAGTTATTAGAATTAGATTTAACTTGATAATTATATCCACCTAAAGCTTTTTTTAATAAATTATCTATTCTATAATCTATTATTTCTATATCTTTATCTTTTAAAAACATTTTATATAATGGATTAACTTTCAATAAATTATTACTAATTAATTCTTCTTTTAATAAATATAAATTATTAATCTTATTATTATCATTTTCTTCATTTACATAATATAAAGAATTAATTATTTCTTTAGCAATAGTCTCTCTATATTTATAATTATCCATTAAATATAAAATAGTTTCTTCATCATAATCAAAATATATGTTTTTAATAAATTCTTCTCTAGAAACTATTTTTAAATCTATTAATTCATTAGAGTGTTCTTTCTCTTTTAATAATTTATCTTTTATGTATTTAGGAGCAATTATAAGTTTAGTTTTATTCATTTAAACCTCCTATATAAAAAGTAGTATATAACTACTTTTATTTATCTATAATAAACATACTATCTCCAAAAGAAAAGAATCTATATTTTTCATTAACTGCTTCTTTATAAGCATTTAAAATATTCTCTCTTCCAGCTAAAGCACTAACTAACATAACTAGTGTAGATTTAGGTAAATGGAAATTAGTTATTAAATTATCTACGATTTTAAATTTATATCCTGGATAAATAAAAATATCTGTATCTCCATATGATTCTTTTAATTCTCCATACTTAGTCATTACTGTTTCTAAAGTACGTACAGTAGTAGTTCCTACCGCTACTACTCTATGACCTGTTTTTTTAGTTTTATTAATTATATCAATTGTATCTTGGTTTATTTCATAATACTCACTATGCATATGATGTTCTAAGATATTTTCAGTAGTAACTGGTCTAAAAGTACCTAATCCAACATGAAGAGTTATATAACATAAATTAATACCTTTTTTCTCTAATTTATCCATTAACTCTGGAGTAAAATGTAATCCCGCAGTTGGTGCTGCTGCACTTCCTGGAGTTTTAGCATATACAGTTTGATATCTATTTTGATCTTCTAATTTTTCATGAATATATGGAGGTAAAGGCATAGTTCCTAATCTATCTAATATTTCTGGTAATATTCCATCATATATTAATTCAAATACTCTAATTCCTTCCTCTTTCTCTTCTAAACACTTACATTTTAAAGATCCATCTCCAAAAGAAATAATTGTTCCTACTTTTACTCTTCTTGCAGGTTTAGATAAAGCTTCCCATTTATCTCCTTCAGTATTTTTTAAAAGTAAAACCTCAATAACTGCATGTGTATCTTCTTTTTCACCAATTAAACGAGCTGGAATAACTTTAGTATTATTCATAACTAAAGTATCTCCTTCTTCTAAATAATCTATTATGTCATAGAAATGCTTATGTTCAATTTCACCAGTATTTTTATTAAGAACTAATAAGCGAGAAGAAGATCTATCTTTTAATGGTGTTTGAGCAATTAACTCTTCTGGTAAATAATAATCAAAATCATTTAGATTCATCTTCATCACCAATTTCGTCAAAATCAAATAAAGTATTTTGATATAATCTATTTACTTGACGATATCCTTTCTCTGTAACAACTCTACCTCTAGGAGTTCTTTTTAAGAATCCATTTTGAAGTAGGTATGGTTCATATACGTCTTCGATTGTAGTTGCTTCTTCTCCAATTACTGAAGCAATTGATTCTAGACCAACTGGTCCTCCATTAAACTTCTCTATTATTCCAAGAAGTAATTGATGGTCAGTTTCATCTAAACCAGAATCATCTACTTTTAACCTCTTAAGAGCTTTTTTAGTAATATCAACAGTTATTACACCATCACCTTCTACTAAAGCAAAGTCTCTAACTCTTCTAAATAAACGATTAGCAATTCTAGGAGTACCACGAGATCTACGAGCTAATTCTGAAGCTGCATCATCTTCGATTGGCATATCAAGCACTCTAGATGTTCTTTTAATAATCTCTTTTAATTCTTCTTCTGTATAATATTGTAATTTAGCTATAATACCAAAACGATCTCTTAAAGGAGATGTTAAATCACCAGCACGAGTAGTAGCTCCTACTAAAGTAAATGGAGGCAAATTAATTCTTATATTTCTTCCACTACCTTCTCCACCTACAATAATATCTAATGTATAGTCTTCCATAGCAGGATATAAAATTTCTTCTACAAAACTAGGAAGACGATGTATTTCATCAATAAATAAAACATCTCCAGGTTCAAGAGAAGATAATATCGCAGCTAAATCTCCACTCTTTTCAATAGAGGGCCCAGAAGTAATACGAATATTACTACCTAATTCATTTGCAATAATATAAGCTAGAGTTGTCTTACCTAATCCAGGAGGACCATATAAAAGAACATGATCTAATGGTTCTTCTCTCATCTTTGCTGCTTCTGTAAATACTCTTATATTTTCTTTAACATCTTTTTGACCAATATAATCTTCTAATCTTTCAGGACGAATAGACTCTTCATCATATCTATCTTCTAGTTGCTCATCTTCAGAAATAATTCTCTCCATAATGTACCTCCTATTAATATAATAATAAATAAAATACTTCTCTTCCTATATTATACAAAAAAAGAAGTGTTTTTGCACTTCTTTATTGATTATTAATCAGTATTATTACTTTTACAATTTTCTGCTTTATTACCAGTTTTATCAAGTATGATATCATAACCACTATTTAAGTAATAATTTTAAAGATTCTTTAACTTGATCTTCAATAGATAAAGATTTATCTAATTTAGGAATAATACCTTTTATTTCTTTATCTTTATAACCTAATCCCTTTAATACTTCGATTAATTCATCCATAGTATTATCATTTTCTAATCCAGAAGTATCAATATTAAGTTTTCCTTTAAGATCTAAAACTATTTGTTTAGCTACTTTATCTCCAATTTTAGGAAACTTCTTAAGATATAAAATATTTTCTCTTTCAATAGCATCAGCAATACCAGAAACTGATCCAGTTGCTAACATAGGAAGAGCCATCTTACATCCTAATCCTTTAACACTTATAAGTTTTAAGAATAATTCTTTTTCTTCTTCAGTCTTAAATCCATATAGACTTTCTTCATCTTCTCTAACTAAATGATAAATATAAACTTTATAATCTTGATCTATATTAAATGCATATGGATTTGCAGTAAAAACTTGATATCCTATTCCATTATTATCTAATACTATATAACTACCTGTTATATCTGTAACTTTTCCTATAATATAATTGTACATACTAAACCTCCCAAAACTCTATCTAACCTTCAAGTAAAATACTATTATTCATTCCATTAAATACTTCTTTATTCTCTTTATCTCCAAAGTCACAGTATCCAAGGAATCCTGCTAATTCATTAACACATTTAACTATTCTAGATTTATTAAAGAAAATATTTGCTACAAATTTATCATATTTTTTATCTATAGCAATAATATTATTACAAGTAATTATTTTATTACTTTCTATTATTAATGAATTATCTTCTTTAGTTTGGAAGAAATCATAATAATTATAATAGAAAAGTCCATTTTCTTCTTTTATCTTTTCTATTATAAATATACTTCCATCATCTCTTCTATACTTTCTTACTTCACTAGCATAACCCATTAAATCTTTAACAATTCTATTACTAAATTTAGAACCATCATATTCAAAATAACCCATATAAGAGTTTTCCCCTAAACCACTTATATAATTAGGAGTTATAAATTCATTAATAATATAATCATCATATTTCTTTAATAAACTATACTCTTTTTTTAGTTCATCTTCTTTTTGTTTATAAGCTGGTTCTGCACTCATTCCTTCAATATTTTTTATTTCTTGAGAAAGTTCTTCTCTTCTCTTTTTATTTCCTAAAAAGTTTACTTCAGATATCAATATCTTAGGTTTTAACATTCTTCCACCAGTTAAATATTCACAATATAAATATTTGTATAAATTAAATGGTTCTCTTGGAATTACTTCTAATAGACTTAAACCAAAAGATGATTTATCATTTCTAACATATTTCTCTGCTGTATAAGTAGCCATAGATGACTTAAATAATCTATTAATAGACATTAATTCTAAGTCTTCAAAAGTTTCTATATTTAAAGTATAATCTTGTATTTCTTCAGCTCTTATAGGTCTATGAGTATAATTAAATCTATTTTTATCATAATTACCAAAATAATATTGATCTAAAATATTTCCTTTATGGAATAAGTATGAGTCATAAGCTAAATCTACACATACATGTTTTCCATTAATTTTTAGAATATTCCAAGCATATTTTAGATTGTTTCCTTCTACAAAAGAACATTTTATACCTATTCTATCCATTATTTCTTTATAGATTAAACTATATCCATAGCTAGATGTTCTTCTATAGACTAAACCTAATAATGATTCAGCATTTGGTTTATTTTTTACAAACTCATCATCATATCTTATAAATTTTTTTAATTTATTATATATGTAATAAGCTACTTCTAATTCAGAATAACTCTTATTTAATAGATCTCTTTCTATTTTTTCAAAAATAGCTACTATTTCAATTAACTCATTTCTTGTATAATAATTTCTATTTTCATAATATTGACTATTATTTGTTCTCTTTTCTCTTTCTTCATCAAATCCACCTGCAACTCTATAAGTAGTATTTATAGAATCATTTATCTTTAACAATTTACTTGTAGATATACCTCTAGTATTAACTAATCTTATTATTAATTTAGCATCAGGATAAGTCTTTTGGAAATTATTTATATCATCAATATCTTTTTCATCTAAGAATACTAATTCAATCTTATACTTCATAATTAAGCACCTCCAAGACTGTTATAACAAATAACTCCATCTTCATAGACTGTTATTCCTAAAGATACTAAATCATCAATTAAAGCTTTATTCTTAGCATATTGATCATTAGATATTGATATTTCTCTTAGTCCACTATACTTATTTACAAAATCTAAATCTAAAATATTAGAATTATCAATAGATAACTTTTCTATTAAGATAAAATGATACATAGTACTTATATTATCTACTTTAGAGAAAGATAAATCTACATCTGTAATATGAGGTAATG
>CACYBN010000130.1 GCA_902772675.1 uncultured Erysipelotrichaceae bacterium | reverse complement strand
TATTATTTTGTCTATAAAATTGAAGAGATATTTATCAAGTGATATAATTTTTTTGAGGTGTAGTTATGTCAAGAACTAATAGTATGATTAGAAATGTCTATTGGTCTTTTATCGGACAATCATTAGGTATATTAGCATCTTTTATAGTTCGTATTGTATTTATTAGATTCTTATCTAGTACATATTTAGGTCTTAATGGATTATTTTCTAATATATTGACAATTTTATCATTGACAGAGTTAGGTGTAGGTACAGCTATAACTTATTCTTTATATAAACCTTTAGCAGAAAAAGATACAGAAAAACTAAAAAGTCTTATGGCTTTATTTAAAAAAGTTTATATAATTATAGGATTTGTTATATTTGGACTAGGATTTAGTTTAACTCCATTCTTAAATGTATTTATTAAAAATATGCCAGATATAGCTGGTATAGAATTAATATATTTATTGTTTGTTACTAATACTGCGGTTAGTTATTTCTTTTCTTATAAAAGAAATCTAATTTTAGCAGATCAAAATAGACATATTGAAACTATATATAGATATTCTTTTTATATTTTAATGAATATTTTACAAATAATTTATTTATTCTTATGTAAAGATTATTTTGGATATTTAATTATTCAAGTAATTCTTACAATTATATCTAATATGGCTTTATCTTTTAAAGCAGATAAGATGTATCCATTTCTTAAAGAGAAGAATGTTAAAAAGTTAGCTAAGAAAGATACTAAAGAAATAATTAAAAATACTAAAGCACTTATGATGAAAAAAGTAGGTGGAGTAGTAGTTAATTCTACTGATAATTTAGTTATATCTAAATTTGTAGGTTTAGCTGAAGTAGGTTTTTATTCTAATTATTATTTAGTTATATATGCTTTATATATGGTAATTAATCAAGTATATACTTCATTAACTCCAGGAGTTGGTAATTTCTGGGTTGATCAAGATAAAAATAGAAGAATAGAATTATTTAAAAAGAGTAATTTAGCAACTTTTTGGATAGCTTTCTTCTGTAGTATATGTTTAATGGTTTTATTTAATGATTTTATTGAAATAATAGCTGGAAAAGAATATGTATTTAATATAGAAGTAGTTTTAACACTAGTAATTGTTTTCTATTTCACTGTAATGAGAAAAGTAATAAATTCATTTAGAGAAGCTGCTGGTATATTTTATAAAGATAGATATATTACTTTAGTAGAAGCATTATTAAATATAATTATTTCAATAGTATTAGCTATTAAATTAGGTATTATTGGAGTATTCTTAGGTACTTTAATAAGTTACTTCTTATTACCATTCTGGGTAGAAGTATATGTATTATATAAAGAAGGATTTAAAGAGAGTGTTATATCTTATTATATAGAATATATAATTAGAATGATTTTTACTATGTTAATAGCATTTGGTCTTTATTATGTATTAAGTCTTTTAACTGGTAAAGTATTCTTAGTATTTATATTTAAGTGTATAGTATGTGTAATAGTTCCAAATCTTATATTTTATTTATTATATAAAAATACTGAAGAATTTAATTATTTTAAAGATATAATTGTTAGTATTTTAAAAAAGATTTTTAAGAAAAGAGTGAGAGGATAATGAGTAAATTAAGTAAGAATTCTTATTTAAAAAAATTATTTGAATTTTTAGGAATGACTTTTGGTGCAGTTTTAGCAGCATTTGCTTTGGAAGAGTTTTTAGTACCGAACTCAATACTTGATGGTGGTGTTACTGGTATAAGTATTATTATTAGTAAATTATCTGGGATTAATTTAGGTATATTGGTATTTATTATTAATATTCCATTTATCTATGTAGGATATAAAAACTTAGGTAAGAACTTTTTAATAAAAGCTTTATATAGTATGGGTCTATTTGCTGTATTACTTGAAGCATTTGCAACAAGTCCAGCATTAACAGGAGATCCAATTCTTGCAGTAGTTTATGGTGGAGCTATTTTAGGTATTGGTGTTGGTCTAGTTATTATGTGTGGTGGATGTGTAGATGGAACTGAATCTGTTGCAATAGTTATTAATAAAAAAACATCATTATCAGTAGGACAAATAGTTTTAGGATTTAACTTAGTAATATTTACAACAGCAGGATTTATTTTTGGTATGGATAGAGCAATGTATTCTTTACTTACATATTTTATTACATTTAAATTAATCGATTTTGTAAGTACAGGATTATCTCAAGCTAAGTCTTGTATGATTATAACTGGTAAGAGTGGAGAAATTACTGAAATGATTTATAATCGTTTAGGAAGAACATGTACTATTATGGAAGGTAGTGGATTAATTTCTGGTAAGAAAGTAATTTTATATGTAGTTCTTACTAGAATGGAAATTCCTGAATTAAAAAGAATTATTGCTGAAGTAGATGATTCAGCTTTTGTAGCAGTATCTGATGTTTCTGAAATTATAGGTAATCATATAAAATCTACGAAAGATAAAAAGAAGATAATTAAAAAAGTAAAGAAATAGTAAAATAAAAAATAATACAACTTTATAAGTTGTACTTTTTTTTGACGTTTTATATAATTAAAATAGGTGATAGTATGAAGAATAAAAAAGGATTTACAATTATAGAACTATTAGCTGTAGTAGTAATTATAGGTTTATTAACATCAATTGCTATAGTAGGAGTAACAAAATATATAGATAATAGTAGAAGAAAAACATATATAGCAATAGCTAAAGAATATATAGATATAGCAAGTAATATGATTTCTCATAATAAGTTAATAGCAAGAGATAAAAATACAGTATATTATTTTCATATTAACAATTTAGAAACTAATGATGGGAAAATAATGCAAAGTCCATATGGAGAATGGGTAGATGCCTATGTAATAGTTGTTGTTGATGAAAATAATAAATATACATATTACTGGACTAGTTTAGATAAAGCTGGTATGAAAGTAGATATAACTAAAGAAGGAGATTTAAAAACATCTTCGATTTATAATACTAATGATAAGAGTGTTTATTTAGGTTATCCAATTGGTGGAAGAGATAATGTTAAATATACATATGAAGATGGGGATACTGATAATAAGAGAACTTTCTATAAAATAACTAGTGAAGAGGCAGATAATTGTTATAGTTATAAATTAACTGGAACTGGTGATAATAGAACAGCCACTATTACTTATTACAATAGTAGTTGTGGTAAAGATGTAATAATTCCAGATATGATAGATAATTATGTTGTTACTAGTATTTATGCTTATGCATTTAATAATATGGGATTAACTACAGTTAAGATACCAGATACTGTAACTTCAATTGGATCTAGAGCTTTTGCTTATAATAAATTAACTAAAGTTGTATTACCAACTACTTTAGTTAATATAGATAGTGAAGCATTTATGAAAAACCAATTACCTGCTGTTGATTTTTCTAGTTCAACAGTATTAAAAACAATTGGAGCAAGAGCATTTAGATATAATCAAATAACTGGATTTAGCTTACCTAAATCAGTTACATCATTAGGAGCATGTGCTTTTTGTGATAATCCAATACCAAATCCATCTTTCTTATATGGAACTACTAATGGTGAAACAGACTATTCTAAGATAAGAGGATATATAGGAGACTTATCTGAATTCCAAAATAAGACATTTGTAATTCCAGGAGAAGTAAATGGTGTTAAATTGAAAACCATAGAGGAAAGTGCTTTCTATAGTATGGGTCTTAGTGGATGGACTGTTGTTATACCAGATTCTGTTACAAGTATTGGAGGAAGCGCTTTTGCTGCTAATGGTATATCTGCAGTAAATCTACCTTCAGGATTAAAAACAATCGGTAGTAGTGCTTTCTATAATAATAAGATAACTAATATAGTTATACCTGATAGTGTTACAAGTATAGGTGCATTAGCATTTAATTTGAATTCTACTACTGATCCAGAACAGATGTGGATTTATAAAAGAACTGCTAGTGGAATAGATTATTCTACATTGATAGGTTACAGTGGAGCTAATAAAAATAATTTAGTTATTCCAGAAACAAAGAATGGTGTAACTCTTAAAACAATAAATGGTAGTTGCTTTAGATATTTAAGTTTAAAAGGAACTATAAAAATACCTAGTACAGTTACTAAAATAGGTTCATTAGCTTTTGCTTTAAATAATTTAACTTCAGTAGATAATGGAGATGGAGATACTACTGGTCCATTTGTATATTCTAGAAAAGCAGATGGTTCTATAGATAAAACTAGTTTATTATCTTATGCTGGATATACAACTAACAATGTAGTTATTCCTTCTAGTGTTAAAAGAATAGAAAATTATGCATTCTATTATACTTATATTAAAGGAGTACAAATACCTGAAGGTGTTACATATATTGGATCATATGCTTTCCAATTATGTAGACTATCTAAAGTAGTTATTCCTAGTACAGTAACAAGTATAGGAAGTTATGCATTCCATAAACAGATTACATGGACAAGTAATAATGGGTCTTTATCTACTATAGTAAATAAGACAGGTAAGAAATTTAACTGGATGAATATTACTGGTGGTCCTAGTGAAGCAAACTTTGTTACTGGTACAATAGAAAACTGGTATGGAGATATTGAAGTTACTGACCATGAATAACTTGACTTTTTAAAAAAATTGATTAAAATGTTAATTATGAAGTGATGACGGGGTGGAATCCCAGAGCTATATACATTGAGAGATTCTTCTAGAATAAGTAAGATGGAACCGCGAGAAATCGTTCTTACAATATTCTAGAAGTTTTTTATTTATAAGGAGGATATTATGAGTAGTGAAAATATGACAATGGATAAAATGGTTAATTTTTGTAAACAATATGGATTTATATTCCAAGGAAGTGAAATCTATGGTGGACTTGCTAATACATGGGATTATGGTCCTTTAGGAAGCAGATTAAAAAATAATATAAAAGATGCATGGAGAAAAAGATTTATTCAAGAAAGAAAAAACGCTTATGAATTAGATGCTGATATATTAATGCATCCTAGAGTATGGGAAGCTTCTGGTCATGTAGATAGTTTTGCTGATCCTTTAATGGATTGTAAGCATTGTAAGAATAGATTTAGAGTAGATAATTTATTAAATGATTATACTAATAGTAGTTTAGGTGATCAATTAACTAATGAAGAAGCAGAAAAATATATAAAAGAAAATCAAGTACCATGTCCTGTATGTGGTAAAAGTGATTTTACTAGTATTAGACAATTTAAATTAATGTTTGAAACTCATAGAGGAGTAGTACAAGATTCTAAGAGTGTAGTATATCTAAGACCTGAAAATGCACAAGGAGAATATGTTAATTTTACTAATGTACTTAGAAGTATGAGAACTAAATTACCTTTTAGTATTGG
>CACYBN010000129.1 GCA_902772675.1 uncultured Erysipelotrichaceae bacterium | reverse complement strand
TCTATAATAACAAGTTTAGCATCACTTTTATTATATTCATTGACTGCAAATCTATCTAATTCTTTATTCCATTTTAAGAAACTATGAATAGTAGATGCTGGAAATAAGCTTTTCTCTGTAAGTCTTTTACTAGCTCTTCCTGTAGGTGCTAAAAGTACTACTTCATTCATTAGTTGTTCATATGTTAAATCATTAACTTTTCTATATAAATCAATTATAGAGGAAACTATAGTTGTTTTACCTGTTCCTGGTCCTCCAGTTATAATTAAAAAGTTTTTACTTATTGAATTAGTTATAGCATTTTTTTGTTCTTCATTATATTTTATCTGTTTATACTTTTCTAATTCTTCTATATAAGAATCCATTTTAGAAGTCTTTATATCTTTTTTACTATTTAGATATACAATTCTATTAGTAATATTCTCTTCAGCATCCCACATTGATCTTAAATAATATTTTTCTTCTAACTTTATTACTTTTAAATCTAGTATTAATGAGTTTAAACATTCGATAAAGTATTCCTCTTCTATTCTATTTCCTAAAACTATCATTACATAATTGTATACATTATCTATATGAAGATAACAGTGTCCCAAAGTATTACATAACTCTTCCATAGTATATATAATAGCTGCAGATACTCTTCTTTTATCAGTTCTTTCATAATCTTGTTTAAGTGCTATAGAGTCTATTTTCTTAAAAGTTATTTCTTTTATATCTTCTATTAGTCTATATAGATTTTCTTCACATACATTTAAAGTATTAACTTTATATTTGTTGTATATCGTCATAGAATCTCTTGTAGAAAAGCCCATTTCATTTAATTTAATAATTACGTTATAACTGTTTGAGTATTCAATCAAAGTACTATGTAAAGTATCAATTTGTTTCTTAGTGATTCCTGGAACTAACATCAGATTACTTGGATTTTCTATAATTATTTGAATAGCATCATTACCTAAAACATCCACTATCTTCTCTGCAGTTTTCTCTCCTATTCCTTTAAAAGTTCCACTAGATAAAAAGTCTACTATAGAATCTTTTCCTTCTGGCATTACTTTTTCATAGAATTCTACATTGAATTGTTCTCCATATTTAGGATGATTAACTATATCTCCTCTGAATTTATAATTATCATCTTCATCTAATTCATGAAAATATCCAGTAAATGATATAGAATGATCTATTAGATGTTCAAACTTATTACTGGATTCCTTTACTCTAAAAAGACCAACTATATATCCATTATCACTTCTATATATTATTTTTTTTACTATTCCGATGATATATTCTTCCATAATGCACCTCAAAATACTAATAGTATTATAACACATTGAATTGTTTTTTTCCTATAGACTAATGTAGTAGCACTTTTTATTTTTTCTAATAAACTATATTAGAAAAAGGAGGTAAAAAAAATATGTATTATTACGGTGGAGGAAGTTGTTGTGGTTCTAATTATCAACCTTATCCTATGTATTATGGAAATAACAATAATTATGCAATTGTCTTAGTACTATTTATATTATTAGTAATTGTAATAGGTTCAAGAAACGGAAGATAAAAAATATCTTTTAAAATTGAGGATTTTGTGTTAAAATATACCCAGCAGTAGATTTAGAGGTGTGTTGGTATGCTTTTAACTAAAGATATAATTGATGAAAAAGATAAAATATTAAGGAAAAAAAGTAAAGAAGTTACATTTCCATTAACTGAAGAAGATAAAAAAAATATACATGACATGGTTGAATATTTAACTAATAGCCAAATAGATGAAATAGCAGCTAAATATTCATTACGTCCAGGTATGGGGATGTCTGCAGTACAAATTGGTGTTCTAAAAAGATATATAACAATTGTTCATGAATCTAGCGAAGGACATTTTGATACATATATAGTTATAAATCCTAAAATTGTAAGTGAATCAAAAGAAAAGATATATGTAGAAGATGGTGAAGGTTGTTTAAGTATCAATAGAGAAACTATTGGAATTGTTCCAAGATGTGCTAGAGTTACAGTAGAAGGTTTTGATATAGATGGTAATCCTATTACTATAAGAGCTCGTGAAGAATTAGCAATAGTTTTTCAACACGAAATAGATCACTTAAATGGAATATTATTCGTAGATAGAATAGATCCTAAAAATCCATTCAAATATAAAGATACTTATAGAGCAATTTAAAGAGTAGACAATGTCTACTCTTTTTTTTAATATTTCGATTCAAATTTAACTTCTAATACAGAATCTTCTTTTATTACTTCATCTTTTGGAATACTTTGTTCAGTAATATATCCTATTCCATCTATTGAATATCTAATTCCAGTAAGACTTGTAAAACTATAAAAATCTCTAGCGCTATAGCCAGTTAAATCTGGCATTTTAATTTCTTTAGAATTTGTAAGTAAGAATACTCTATCTATTTTATTAATCTTATCTCCACTCTTTGGATATTGGTTTACTATTACGTCACCGTCTCCTAAAATAACTGTCTTGATTTGATTTGCTTTTAAAGTAGAAGAAATACTCTTAGTATCTTTATTCAAATAAGATCCAACTTCATAAGTTTCCAATTTAGAAG
>CACYBN010000128.1 GCA_902772675.1 uncultured Erysipelotrichaceae bacterium | reverse complement strand
CCAGTAAATTCTTCTGAATTAATTAACTTACATCCTTTTCCTAAATAATCATATTTTTCAAAAGCACAAGTTTCAGTTTCACGACCATCAATTACTTGAATAAAATCTAAGTTATGAGCTTTAGCATATTCAAAGTCTCTTTGGTCATGTGATGGAACTGCCATAACCGCACCTGTTCCATAAGAACCTAATACAAAGTCTCCTAAAAATACAGGAACTTCTTTTCCATTTACAGGATTAATAGCTCTAATACCTTTTATTTCACATCCTGTTTTACCTTTATTTAACTCAGTTCTATCCATATCAGATTTCTTTTGAGTTTCTTTTATATATTCTTCTACTTCTTCTTTATTTTCTACTCTTGGCATTAATTCTTTAATTAATTTACCATCTGGAGCTATAACAAAGAAAGTAATACCATATACAGTTTCAATACATGTAGTAAATACAGAGAACTTTCCTCCTCCTACTATTTCTACATCTAATTCAACACCATCAGATTTACCAATCCAATTTATTTGTCCTAATTTAACTCTATCTGCAAAATTAGTATCATCTAATCCTTTTAATAAATCCTCGGCATAATCACTCATCTTTAACATCCATTGAGATTTTTCTTTTTGAACTACTTCAGTACCACATCTTTCACATACTCCACCAGCAGCATCCTCATTAGATAATACCATCTTACAGTTAGGACACCAGTTTACTGGAATAGTATCTTTATATGCCATACCATGTTTATAGAATTGTAAAAATTGCCATTGAGTCCATTTATAATAGTCAGGATCAGTTGTTGAAAATTCTCTACTCCAATCAAATGAAAAACCAATTTTTTTCATTTGTCCTTTAAAAGTAATAATATTTTCTTTAACTGCATCTTTTGGATGTATATGATTTTTTATAGCATATTGTTCAGCAGGTGCTCCAAAAGCATCAAATCCCATAGGAAATAATACATTTTTACCTTTCATTCTCAACATTCTTGCCATAGCATCATGAGCAGTATAACTTCTTACATGACCTACATGTAATCCACTTCCACTTGGATATGGAAATTCTACTAATATATAATATGGATCTCTTTCTTTATCTCCATTAATAGCTTTAAAACTTTCATGTTCATCCCAATATTGTTGCCATTTATTTTCCATTTTTTGAATGTTTTCTATTTTCATTTTTAATCATTCCTCTCTTCTTTAATATCTTTGTTAGTATTGAATAACTAATAAATATAACAGGAATTACTAACAAAAATCCTATTAATATTTCTATTGTTACAGATTTAACTGGTACTAAATTAATAATTGCTAAGATAAGACCTATATCAATTGAACAAGTTAAACCTACCAGCTTTAGTAATTTTTTATAATTAATTTTAGATAAATCTACATTTGAAAGCATTATAAAGAGCTCTACTTCTGAAGGAAAATCTATTTCTTCTTCAGCTTTTTTCTTATTAACTGATTTTCTACCTCTTAGTAATACTTCATCTTCTGGACTAACTAAGAATAGTTTCTTTAAAAATTTATTTTCTTTCAGCTTCTTCTTTTTTTTCTTTTTCTTTTTCAGTTTCCCATTATCATCATATCTATTTATCATATAAAAGAAATAAAATAAGTAGACAATAATAGTTACTGCAAAGAATTCTATTATTGAAAAAATAATTTTTCCTCCCATAATAACCTCCAAAATAAAAAGCGATACCACATAAGGACGCTCTTGCGTGGTACCACCTTAATTCATAACATTAGTTATCTCAAATTCTTAACGCGAATAACGATTTACTCATATATTGGACAAGTTCATAAATCTCTATAATCAGTTTTCACCAAACACTGACTCTCTACTTATATCAATCTATTACTACTTCCAACAGCAATTACAAGTATTATATTAAATTTGAGACATATATTCAAGTAATTTCTTAAATAAATCAACGAATGATTTATCTAAACCTTTCTTCTTTAGTTTAATTAAATTAATACGTTTTACTCTAACAGAATCATCACTAAATATAATTTTAGATATCTCTTCTTTTAATTTAGTTTCTATTTGTAAATTACTTAAAATATCATCAATATCTTCAGCCATAACGTGAGATGCACTCATTTCAATATCATCACCACGAACAGTTACTGTAAATTGTCCTACTGTTGGAACATCTTTTACTTCTACTACTAAGTCATTTTCATCAGCATAATGCTTTTCATTTAATTTATTATCATTGAAATAAGCATTTACTTTATCAGTCATCTTAGTATTTCTAAATCTAATAATATAATTTCTCTTTTCTGGAATTATTCCGCTCTTACCTTCAGCTGATCTAACTACTACTGTATAGTTATTTGGTAAATAGTTATATGCTATTTCAGTTTTTAAATAGAATCCTTCTTTATATAAAGAACTTATACCATCATCTTCATACATAGTATAGTTATTACTTGCTCCTGCAAATACTTGAATTTCTAAATCAGTAGGAGAACTTGTATTATTGATATTACCTTTTTTAGATAAAGGAATAATTGAACCAGCTCTTGCAAATACTGGATAGTCATCTTCTTTATAGAAAGCAACGAATTTATGTTTTCCTAAATATTTTTGTCCAGTAAAGAAATCATACCAAACGCCATCTGGTAAATAGAAATGGTGAATAGTTCTATTCATTACTAAATCTTTTTTATTTAAGATTGGACATACAAATAATTGACTTCCAAAAAAGTATTCATTTTTATATATATCATCATCATAAAATTTAGGATACAAATAATATAATGGTTGGAATATCATTACTCCATCAGTATAGTATTTATAAGCTTCAGTATATAAATAAGATATTAATTCATGTCTAAGTCTTAAATAATCATCTACTATTTCAGCAGTTTTCCTATCCCATCTCCATGGTTCTCTCTTATAATATTT
>CACYBN010000127.1 GCA_902772675.1 uncultured Erysipelotrichaceae bacterium | reverse complement strand
GATCCATCAGTATAATTTGATATTTTAGCAATACCATCTTCATTAGTAGTAGCTTCTTTCTTTTCATATGTTACTTTTAAATCTTTTTGGAATTTACCATCTTTAGCTACCCATACTAATACATCTCTTTCACTAGCATAAGCATATGCAGAATAACTATTAACTTGTACTGGTACAGTAAATCCATTAGTCTTTTTACCTTTAACTGTTACTAAGTAATAACCTATTCCTAATTTTTCAGTTAACTCTATAGTTTCTTTATTATAGTTTTTAAACTTATAATCTCCTTGTTTTTTATAACTTCCTTTACCAGTTGTTAAATATTTTTCAAAATCTGAAGCTGAATCAAATTTATAAACAGTTGCTTTAGTTGGAGGATCTTCATTTTCATAATCAATATATGCAATCTTAATACTTTCATTTGGTCTAAAAGTAGTTATTTCATCAACTGTAATTGGATTAAATACTAATCCATCTTCAAAATCATCTCCACCATCTTCTTCACCATTACTTACAGTAAATTTAGATGAATATTCACTTTTCATTTTTAAATCACCATGAGTAATAGTGTTTTTAACTACTATAGTATAAGTAGTATCTTTCTTTAATTCACCAGATGGAGTAAATCTCCATGTTCTACCTAAATGTTCCCACGAACCATCTATAGCAGGTTCAATTGAAACTGATTTTTCAAAATTCTCAACATTAGCATATGTTAAGTTAACTTCTATAACAGAATCACTAGATACTTTAGATCCATTTCTTGGATAAATAGAACTAACTTCTAAGTCTTTTGAACTTTCATAAGCCCATTTATATACAGGTTTATTATTTTCTACATAATTTAAATTTACTATTTGATTTCCAGAAATATTATCAATAGTAACTTTATATTCATTTTTATCTACTTTTTCAACAGTATAATCATATGCAGGTTCTACCATTAAATACTTATTAAATTCTTCTTCTTTAAGACTACTACTCGTTTTAACAGTAAATACTGATTTAGTTTCTAAATAATCATTTTTACCTTCATATGTAATACTTTTAATTTTATTATAATTTTCTTCATTACCTGTTATCTTATTAAATGTTTTTTCAATAAAACTTTCTCCTTTAGCAGATATAATAAAATTAATTAATAATACTAATACTAGAATTAAAATAACTAAAATAATATCTTTCTTCCAGTTTTTAGGTACATCTTTAAACCAGTTTTTAATTTTTAATGCAAATAGTTTTAGTTTGTTTTCTTTCTTTTTTTCAGGGGTATCAGTTACTTCAGGAATAGTAACTTCTACTTCTTCTTTTGTCTTTTCTTTAGACTTCTTCTTCATTCTCTCACCTATCCTATTCTAAGATTATTATATTATAAGTATATATTTTATTAAATAATAATTTATTAAAAAAAACAGACTATTTTTAGTCTATTTTTTTATATGTTGGTATTTCAAATTTATGCTTACTATTATTATGTAATCTTTCTATTTTACTTTTTATATTTTCATCTAATTCTTCATTATTTATATATTTTTCTATATCAGAATATTTAACACCTAATTTTTCTTCATCTGTAAGTCCACTTAGTCCATCATCTGGTACTTTATATAAAACTTCTTTTGGTACTTGTAGATATTCTCCTACTTTAATAACTTCTGAAACAGTTAAATCTGCAATTACTTGAATATCAGAAACAGAATCTCCTCCTTTAGTAAAATATCCTACAAACTTTTCACTTTTATTAGAAGTACCTGCTACTATATAAGTCCCTCCTTTAACAGCGCTATATAAAGCAGCTAAATAGTATAAAGACATCATTCTCATCCTAGGTTTAATATTAATATCAGAATTTTTTAATTCTTCTTTTGTAAAACTTCCTAGTTTTTTAATCTCTTCATTAAAACTATTATAAGAACTAGTAAGATCTACATTGATTAATTCAAATCCATAGAAATCAGCTACTCTTTTAGCATCTATCATATCAGATTCTTTACTCATACAAGGAAGAGTAACACCTAAAACATTTTCACTTCCTAAAGCTTTAGAAAATAGTCCTGCTACTACACCAGAATCTTTTCCTCCACTTATACCTATAACTACTCCTTTTAAATTATTATTTTTATAATATTCTCTAATAAAATCTATTATTTCATTAGTAGTTTTCTCCGCATTAAACATTATTCACCATCCCTTTTACCAGCATGTTCATGTATCATAGTATTCTTAAGATTTAGTAATTCTTCAGATAAGTCTACATAATATTCATGAGGATTTGTAAGTCTTTTAATTTCTGGATATAGAGTTTCCATTTGACTAGAACAATATTCTCTTCTTTCTATTATGCTAGGACTATTATAAACTTGTTTTCCATCTTTAAAAATAGTTTGTTGTAAAGGAACTACTATATAATCAGTAATTGTTTGTCTTTTCCATGTATCTACTGGATTAATTAATGTATATTTATCAAGAGATATTTCTTCATGCTCTAGAGTTATAACATCTCCTAAAGCATAACCACTTTTTTTATCAATAAAACGATAAACTTTTTTAAATCCAGGATTAATTGTTTTAATCTTATCATTACTTACTTTAATCTTAGGAATAATTTTATTATCTTCAATAACTGCAGATAACTTATAAACACCACCAACTCTATCTAATGAAGCTGCTATATTATCTCCTACTCCTAAAGAATTAATACAAGCATCTTGATCTAATAAACTTCTAATTGTATATTCATCTAATCCATTACTTAAACAAATACCTGCTTCAGGATATCCTGCTTCATCTAACATCTTTCTAGCTTCTTTAGATAAATATGCTAAGTCACCAGAATCAATTCTTATTCCTTTAAAAGGAATATTATTAGGTTTTAAATAATCATCTGCTACTTTAATAGCATTTACTACTCCGCTTCTTAAAGTATCATATGTATCTACTAAAAATAAACAATTATCAGGATTAGATTTAGCATATGCTAAAAATGCTTCATATTCATTATCATATAAAGTTACTAGTGAATGAGCCATTGTCCCCATTGGAACAATCCCTAACTCTAAAGCAGCCTTTGTATTAGAAGTACCTACACATCCACCAACAACCGCATATTTGGATGCTTCATAAGCGGAAGAGGTCCCTCTTGCCCTACGTGCTCCAAATTCCATAACTGGTATACTTTTGGCGGTATCTGTTATTCTTTTTGCTTTAGTAGTTACTAGTGATGCATGATTAAAATTAGCTAGTATTGCTGTTTCTAATAATTGAGCTTCAATTACTTTAGCTTTTACAGTTATAACTGGTTCATTTGGAAATACTGGAGTACCATCAGGTATAGCATAAATATCTCCAGTAAATTTAATATTTTTTAAATATTCTAAATATTCATCACTAAATTTATTTAAACTTTTTAAATAATTAATATCTTCTTCATCTAAATGAAAATCATTAATATAATCAATTATATTATCTAATCCACCCATAATAGTATAACCACCATTAAAAGGATTTTTTCTAAAGAAAACATCAAATACTACTTCAGTATCTTTTTTACCTGCATCAAAATATGTTTGACCCATAGTAAATTCATAAAAATCTGTAGTCATTGTATCATTTAGTTTTTTCATATTACTCACCATATCTTTCTACACAAATTATTCCATTATTTTCCATCTCTTTAATAGCATTGTTAGTTATTTCATCTCTACTATGATTAGGAGCATCATATGTATCAATACCCGATTTATCTACATAAACTTTTATATTAGAATTAATTTGATCTAAATAATTAACTAAACTAATTCCACCATTTTTAACACATACTTCAGATAAACAACCGGTAAGTACTATTTCAGAAAGATCTTCATATTTATTTAAGTCCTCTATAAAATTAGGAGCAAACATAAAATTAGTTGAATTCTTTCTATATACTTTAGCTCTATCTTCATATACTTTTAATTCATCTACTAACTCTGTTTCATTTGTACCCTCTACACAATGAGGAGCATATAAATTAAATTCTCTTGCATCTTTATTATGAGTATCTCTTATAAATATTACTTGATTTCCTTCATTTAAAAATTTATCTACTAATCTTACATTTTCAGGAATAATTCTTTTAATAGAAGGACTAGCTAAAGTCCCTTCTTCTACAAAACCTTTTACCATATCAATTACAATTAATAACTTCATATTATCACCTAATATAATTATATCAAACAAATAAAAAAATAGATATTTCTATCTATTTTTATCCACCAATTTCTTGAGCTTTTTTCTCTAACTCTGCATAGTTTGGAGCAACTACTTCACTCAAATATTTAGAACATTGTTCAACTGCATCATGAAATTCAGGACCATTATTTTGAATTTTAGTAAATGCTGTTTCAATAGCACTTGCTGCTTCTGAAGAATAATTTGACATTATTGATTGTTTAGCTTGTTCAAAAGACTCTAATAATTCTGCAATTTTATCTGCTGATTTTAAAATTGATTCAGCGGCAGTTAAACATCCTTGACTTGTAAATGAAAATCCCATATTTCTACCTCCTACATTTCTTCTTCTAGTTTAGCGTATCCTTCTCCTACGCCCTTATATAATTCACCATATCCATCTAGTAATTTTATAAAAGTTTCTAAATCAGCTTTAAAACTATTAATATTATTTAAATATTTTTCACTAGATTGACCTTTCCATGATTCCATTAATGCATCTACTGTATCATAAATATTATTATATTCTTTTTTAAATAAAGCAGCATATTCCATCATTGATGAACCATCTTTTATTAATTGTGAAATATCTTCGATTCTAATATTATTACTCATAAATTACCTCCTATTTTACTTATATCATTTTTATTAATTAATTGTTATACTTTTTTTATAATTTTACATATATTAACAAATATTAAGTTTCAAAAAAAAGAACCTCCATATCTAGTATAATCTAATGTAGCTTGTCCTATATATTCTCTAACAATACCTGTTTCTTCAGTTCGGTTATTATTAAAATAATCCCTTATTTCAGTTGCGATAGCAATAAATTTTTCTTGATCCTCAGAATTAGGATACAACATTTTTGCATAATCCTGTATATCTTTATCAGTATATTCACCTGGTAAAACAGCCTTTGATCCATCATACAAATATAATATTGCATCAAATTCTATAGAATTATCTAGTGATGTATCATAAGGTAATCCAGATGCTCCTAATAAAAAGTTTGTTAAAGCTCTAGGAGCTCCCTCATCTTCCATTCTTAAATATGTTTGAATTATATTTTCGTCTAACCCATCTATTTTATTTGTCTCCATTATTATGTATCCATTTTCTTTTAGTTCCTCTATTAATCTCTCATGATCAAAGTTCATAATTTCATCGCTCCAAATTTGATCTGCTAAATAATCAACCAATTTAGAACCGCCATAATAAACTAAGCTAACTACTACGGCACCAGCAATTATTTCTCTTAATCCCGGTACAGAACCCGCTCCTAATAATTCAACTATTTGACTACTTATAGTAGTAGAAAGAGCAATTGCTGTTCCATCTCCAACAGACCTAAAGATATTCTCAAAATCTAAGTCACCTTGAACAGCATACATCCCCACATTAAATAATGATATAAGTGCTGCGCTTAAGAAAAATCCTCCAAATGCAGAAGAAGTAAAATCAGCTAAATCAGCTAAATATTTTTCTGCAAAAGCTCCTTCTTCACTACTTAACATATTTTTTATTATATTATAAATTGAAGTAGAAATACTATAAGCCACTCCTTGAGAACCACCATATGCAAATGCATCCAGTTGTAAATTAAGTCCCCATGCTTGAGTAAGCTGAATTAAAGATGAATCAACAAAATATTGCTCTAATTTCTCTAAAAATTTTCCTCCTATATATTTACCAGATTCAGCAAAGAATATTTTAAATCCTTCTCTAAGTTCATCTGGGACTCCAAACATATCAGCTATTAAGTCTTCATTTCTTAAACCAGCTAAATAATTTAAAAAATCAGAAAAATCTTGTTGTCCATTTTTATATTTTTCATACTCTTTCCTAATACCATCTTTTTCTGTGTCGGTTAGATTTAAACCGCCTAATTTTTCTAATATAAATCTATCTAATTCTTCTAAACCTGAAATCAATGCTTGAAATTCTAAGCTCATACTTCGAACTTCAGAAAGCATATCATTATTAATATCACAAATATTTTTCATTGCTGTTTTTGCAGCAGAAAAGTCATGATTTGATAAGGTATTGAAACATGTATCAATTACACCTTTTACTGCAGCAGCTGAAGAAAAAGCAACAACAGCATTATTAAAATCAGTACTAATATCGGTTAATTGAGTGGTATAATCTTCATTAACTTGAAATCCGCCATCTCCAGGCCTGGAATTTCCCATCTTCTCAACCTTCTTTCTTACTATTCATATAAGCAATAATTTCTTCATCACTCATATTTTTTTTATATAATCCTTTTACTTCAAAAAGTTTTTCTAAAAACCTATTTTGTCTCGGTGATTGGTATCCTATAAACTTTACTTTTTCTACTTCTTCTAGATCAACCATATATAGTTTGTTATCTTTTACACCGGTTGGATAGATACAACATAAGTAGTCTTTATATTTCTTTTGATTGTTTTCTACGCTAATAATTGGAAAATAACCCGTAATCATCATATCTATTTTTTTATAGGTAATAATACTTCCTATTGGCAAAAACTTATTTTTCATTCAACTTTTTCAACTCCGTCCATTTCTCCTTTATAATTTTCCAAAATAAAACCATATGCAGTGCCATATACTTGTTCTTGTTTAACATCATCAAAATATGATGCATCTTTAGCACGTTGTTGACAATCAGAACAAACATCTTTATTAACAATGCACAAACCTCTATTGTCTTCATGATTTTGAGCCATCTTTTGATACATCGTTTCAATTTTTTCTAATCTTTCTACTAAACCTTCTAAACTTGATATATTTCCACTTATAGTACTACTAAACTTTGCCATTTCATTTACATGTTTTTTAACAGTATTTTCAGTAATATCATTTGCTTTTTCTTTAGAATTATTAATTAAACTAATACCAGATCCACATTCTTCAATAAAAAAGCTAACATTTTCTGCAGCAATAGCTGCTGCTTGTTTTTTCTCTAAACATTTTAATTTTGCTGAATTTTCTGATTCTTCTTTACTTTTACATTCTTCTAGTTTAGTAGCCCATCCAAATTGATTTAAGGTATATCCTGCCATACTAATTACCACCTTCATTTTCTAAATATTTATTAAAAATATATTCATTATCAATATAACCAGAAAACCATACTTTTGTTATGTTTTCTTTTTTTTCTTTCCTTACAAGAAATACTTGAGTTATTCCTATAGGGTATGGTGCTAAAATATATTGATATTCTTCCTTTGAATCTGCTGAACATATAATATATAACTTATCAAATTCCTTAATACTAACTACTGATCCAACTGGTAATAAATCACTCATAAATCCACTTTCTTCCCATATCTTTCATTATATTTTAGTACCATTTCTAATGTTGCTTTTCTTATGTCTTTAGCACTTTTTAAAATACTAGATTGTTCTTTTAAAAAGTCTAATAGCTTATCATTATATTTTGACTGATATCCAATAAAATAAACAATATCTATTTCGTCATCTTCAACATATTTTATTTCTTTATCTTTTAAACCATTGGGATAATTAAAGCATAAATAATCATATATCTTCTCTTCCGCTGTTATTGGGAAATATCCTAAAACAATATATTTTTTATTACTATTTTTTAGAGATATAACACTCCCAACTGGTAAAAAACTATTCATTAATATTTAAATCCCTTGCTATTTTTTTAGAGAATTCCAACATTAAGACAACCAATTTTTCTTCGTCTATTTCTCTTTCTAGTTTAAATCCATCTTCTTCAGGAGTTACTTTATAAATATAAAAACTTTCATCTCCATCTAAAAATTTAACATTAATATAATAATTATTGTCATGTTCTAAAGCAGCTATAACACCTGCATCTCTCCCATTTATTGGTAATTTTGTTCCTTCTTTAATCATATACTCACCTACATAGTCTTCCCATGTTCTTCACTTGAAAATTTTGATAACATCTCTCTCTCTTCTGATGTTAATTTAGATGTATCAGTTGATAACCTATCTAATACTTGCGTATTATTTTTTCTTGTAAAATAACTTTGTTGTTCATTATAAAATTCATTAGGATTTAATTCTCCTGATTGTAGTTTTTCTTTTTTATCTTTCATATCTTCTATCATATCTTTAAAAGCTTTTAAAACTTTTATAGTTAGAGGTAAAACACTACCATTAATTAAAATTATTGGTGTTAAGAATGCTGCTATATTCTGACTAGTTAATCCTAATATAGCTCCAATAGCTAATGATGAAAAAATGCTTACGCCTTGATAAAATTTAACTTTTTCAGTATTAACAACAGTATTTGAGATACCTTTTTCAAGCAAATCAATTGATTTTACATAAGCTACCTCAGGTGTTATTCTAGATTTTTCTTTTTGCTCGTCCATAATAATTTCCTCCTATTGTGATATTAACACTTTTTTACATTTTTTTATATATATAATACAAAATTTTACACTTAAATAAATGTAAGTTCTGTTCCATTTCTTATATCTGTTTTCTTTATAGTTGTATTTATATCATACTTTTCTCCAGTAATTTTATTATATAAAAGTTCATTACTATATTCATAATACCCTTTAGATGAGTCTGATATCATTTTAGAAAATAATAATATAATATCACCTATTTTCTTTCCAACATAAATATGCATTTCATATTCTAGTTCTAGTTTTGGAACATATATTTTGACTAAAACTTTATTATTCATTTATATCATCCTCCACTAATTTAATTTTTATACCATGACCATCTATAACATTATATGCATATCCTTCAGGAATAGCTTCTTTCTTTTCATTAAACGAATTATCTACACTAAATGAATTACAATCATTTAATGATTTACCTATATAGATACCTATATCTTTTCTAATATATCTCTTATACCATTTATCAAACATATAAGTCTTTAAATTAACTATATTATCCATGATGATAATTCTACTATCTAAACTTACAACGTCATCGAAATAATCACAAATAGTATCTTGATCTTCTTTAGATAAACCTCTTATCCAGTCATCTACATTTTTTATAAATACAATTGTATTATTCTTTAAAGATTCTTCTCTTAAAGTAGCTAAATTTCTTTCTTCAGATGTTCCATCTATTTTAATTATATTAAATCCATTATTAATTAAATTCTTTGTCATTATTTCATATAAAGAATTAATACTTTTAATATCTACTGAATCTACAAATAAAAGTTTTGTTTTAGAAAAATCTATATAAGCTGTTTTTAAAGATTCTTTTTCAATACCAATAGGTATCTTTTCTATAGATATATCTTCATTTAATATATCTTTCCAGCTAATATGTTCTGGAATTGTTTTTATTTCTCCTACTTTCTTGATATTAGTATCTTTTAATTTACTAATTGCTTCTTTTACTATTTCAACACTTTCTTCTTCACTACCAATTACTGCAGTTTGGAATTCATAGATATTATCATTCAATAAAATCATTCCTCTATTAGGATAATCTGATATCATTGGTCCTTTTTTACCTAATAATGAATTATAATCAGATGCTTGAGTTAATTTTAAAGGTATTACTTGTTGGAAATTAGATCTATATGCCATTTTCATTACTCTATCTGAAGTTGCAGTATAAATTATATATATTCCATATTTAGGTCCATCTCTTGATATTCTGCCTAACTCATCCACACTTTCCTCATATGTCTCTTTCATCATATCCATTCCATGAATCATAATTACTATATTAGGAAGTGTATTTCCAGAATTCTTAATATAATAGTTATAACTAGCATTATAATCTTGGAATAATATTTTTCTTTTTTCAAATTCTTCATTTATCATTCTAAACATATAATTCATTTTATCTTCTTCATCTATAAATAGTACATCTCCAACTTGAGGAGCTTCCTTATACATTTTTAATGTTTGGCTATCGAAATCAAGAATATATAAATTTAATTCATCTGTAGAATAAGTTGTTATTAAAGAATAAATAATAGTATTAGTAATAGTATTTCTTTCATCTATTGAATATATAGCAACATTTCCTTTATTGTTTAAATCTAATGTAACTAGACCTTGTTTTTGTTCTCTAGGATTATCATATAATCCAATAACTGGATTAATATTAAAGTCTTTCTTTTGATAATTATATTCATTTTTAATAGTATCTAAATATATCTTTTCAGGTATTTTATCTAACCATAATTGTTTAATATTAAATTGTCTTTCTTTAGATAGATTACTTATATATTTAACTATTTCAGTTAATTGTTGTCCTTTTATTTCAATTTGTTTTTTAGG
>CACYBN010000126.1 GCA_902772675.1 uncultured Erysipelotrichaceae bacterium | reverse complement strand
TTCTAAAGCAGTATTACCACCACCAACTACAGCAACTTTTTTCTTGCGATAAAAAGCTCCATCACAAGTAGCACAGTAAGATACTCCTTTTCCGACTAATTCATCTTCTTTATCTAACCCTAATTTTCTATTTTCTGATCCTGTTGCAAGTATTATAGTTTTAGCTTTATAACTATTTTTATTAGTAATTACTTCTTTTTCATTACCTAAATCTTTAATTTCTTTTACTTTTTCTATATTTATTTCTGCACCTAAATTAATAGCTTGATTATATATTTTAGTAGCAAAATCAAATCCTGATATATGTTCTTCTGCTGGATAGTTTTCTATATCTAGAGTATTTACTATTTGTCCACCATAAGTTTTAGCTTCAAGTACTAAAATTTTTTTTGATGCACGTCTAGCATATATAGCAGCAGTTAATCCAGCAGGACCAGCTCCTACAATTATAATATCATACATAGATTATTCTCCAATTAAATTAATAATTTCATCTTTTGAAATTAGACCAACATTTCGTTTTTCTTCTTTACCATTTTTAAATAAAACTAAACAAGGAATAGATTGAACACCATATTGTTCTGCTAGTTCATATTCATCATCTATATTAATAGATACTATTTTTACATTATCTTTTTCTTTTGCTAATTCTTCTAATGATGGTTTTAACATTCTACATGGACCACACCAATCAGCATTAAAATCAACTAAAACTGTTTCTTTACTATTTAATACTTCTTTTTCAAAATTATTATTATTTACTTCAACTATTTTCATCATTTTCATTCCTTTCTATATTATCTAATAATTTATAAGTTAATTTATATAAACTTATAGCTTCTTCTTCTGTTAAATTTAAACATTTACTTATTTGATCTGGTATAGTTAAAGCTTTATCTCTTAAACTCATACCTTCCTCAGTTATTGTTATTTTTAAATTTCTTTCATCTCTAGGAGATTTTTCTCTAGTTATATATCCTTTGCTTTCTAACTTTTTTAGTAGAGGAGTTAAAGTACTAGAATCTATCAATAATGTATTACTAATTTCTTTTACATTACTATTACCTTTTTCCCAAAAATACATCATTACTATATATTGAGTATATGTTAAATTTATTTCATTTAGAAAAGGTGTATATCTTCTTATTATTTCTTTAGAACATAAATAAATAGGGTAGCATAATTGATTTTTAAGTTTTAAAGAATCATACTTATTATCCATAAATAAATCCTATAACAATTCTAATAAATCTTTTTCTATATCTGTAGGATTAAATGTAGGATTATATCTTTTAACAGCATTACCTTCTTTATCAACTAAAAACTTTGTAAAATTCCAAGAAATATCATTATCTTTAGTACAAGTGGTACTAATCTTTTTAATAGCTTTCATAGCCATTTTATTTTTCATTCCTTTTACTTCTTCTTTTGGTTGTTGTTCTTTTAAAATAGTAAAAACTTTACTTTCATTTTCTCCATTAACATCAATTTTAGCAAATTGATCAAATTGAGTTTTATATTTAGCAGTACAAAATTCATGTATTTCATCATTATCTCCAGGTGCTTGATGACCAAATTGATTACATGGAAAATCTAATACTTCAAAACCTTGTTCATGATATTTCTCATATAGATTTTCTAAAGCTTCATATTGAGGAGTAAATCCACATCCAGTAGCAGTATTAACTACTAGTGATACTTTTCCTTTTAAAGTACTTAAATCAAAGTCTTCTCCTTTTCTAGTTTTTACAGTTAAGTCATAAATATTCATATATGCCTCCTAAATAGTTTGTGTACAAACTAATATTATCAAAACTATTTTATTAATGCAATATCTTAAATGTATTATTTTTTTTATTATTTTGTTATAATATACTCAAAGAGGAGGAATACTATTATGGACAATATTATTATTTCTATTTTAATAGGTGCTCTAGCTGGTTGGATTGCTAGTAAGATTATGAAAACTGGTGGTGGAATAATAAGAAATGTAATTCTAGGAATTGTTGGTGGATTTGTAGGAGGATTAGTATTTGGTCTTATAGGAATAGGTGCTAATAATTACTTAGGAACAATTATTATTTCAGTAGTAGGTGCATGTATAGTTATATTTGTAGCTAAATTAATTACAAAATAGTAAAATGGTCACTCATAAGTGACTTTTTATTTTGTATAAATATTTTTAATTAAAATAATTGTTATATTTAGTCAAACTATTGAACTAATATGTGAATATAGAGGTTAATTTTCTTTAATTATGTTAAAAGTCTAACTACAACAGATGTTATTTTTAGAACAGGATCATCAACTGATGATGAAGTAATAGAAACACTTGATGGTGGAACTTCTATTACATTATTAACAAAAGAAAGTAATGGATGGTATGAAATTGAATATAATGGAGTAGTTGGATATATATCTGGAGATAAAGTATTAGTAAAAAAATAAAACTAGATTTTCTAGTTTTTTTTAATTCCTATGATATAATTAAAATAGAGAAGCGAGGGATTGTATGAAAAAGAATGCTAAGAAAAAAGGATTGGAATGTAATAAATTTTTATTAATATTAGTAGTTGCTGCAGTAATATTAGCAATAGGATTATTGATTGCTAAAATATATGTTAATAAAGAATTGAAAAAAGCTAGTGTTAAACTAGAAACTAATTGTGAAGGCGAAATAATTACAAGATCTGTAAAAGAAGGAAATAAAATAAATTGTCACGTAATCGAAGATTATACTTTTACTATTAAAAAGATAAAGAATGATAGTGTTGAGATTGAAGCTAGTGATTATGGATTAAATGATGGTAGTAATTTTGTAGATAAGAAAAAAGATTTTATTATTTATAAAGGAAAAGTATTAGTACTAACAACAAATACATTTGATTATCAAGAGAAAGTTTCTTTTGAAATAAAATAAAAAAAGAATTATCTGAAAAGATAATTCTTATTTATTCTTTGCATATACAAATACTGTTAGAATAATACCATAAACTAAAACAGCACATAGGTTATATACGAATAGTTCTCTAATCGTTTCAAAAGTAAATAATACATTTACTATAAATGACATTATTGCATATAATAGACCAGCAGATACAACATCAGCTCTATCATAGTCTATAAAACTTGGAACTATAACTGAACCATAAATTACTAATTCAGTAAAAATTATAAATGCAAAACTAACTAATTCGTAACTTGATTTTGCTTCTGTTTCTAATCCAAAAAATAATAATAATGAGATTGCTAAAATTAGAAAGAATACTATAGTTGGAACTATTCTAGAATTTGGTTTTTTCTTTTTCTTGAACATATCATCCCTCCATACTTTAATTATATCATAAGATATAATCATTTATGATATAATATTATTAGGTGATTTACATGAAATGTAGTAATTGTGGATATTTTAATTCAAAAGATACTTTAGTTTGTAAAAAGTGTCATCAACCATTAGATAGTAACAAGGAAGTAAAAGAAGCTGTATTAGTAAAAGAATCTAATATAATAGATGAAGTAAAATCTAGAGATACTTTAACTATAATATTATTTATAATAGCTATTGTTAATACTATTATTGCACCAATAATGTCTATTGTTTTATTTGGTAAATCTATTATAGGAATATTTATTGGTGGTTTTGGTAAGAAATTTTTTACTTTTGCAGTATATGTTTTATCATCTATAGCTTTCTTAGCATATAATATTTATAATTTTGTTACTAAAGGAAGAAATATAAAAGCTGTTTCAATAGTATTTGGAGTTACTGTTTTAATTATTTGTATGTTATTCTCTATCTTCTTATTATTTTAGGAATATATATGTTATTTATAGAGTATTCTAAGTGCTCTACATGTAAGAAAGCTAAACAATTTTTAGATAATAATAATATTAAATATATAGATAGAGAAATAAAAGAAGAAACTCCAACATATGATGAATTATCTAAATGGATTGATATGTATAATATAGATATTAATAAATTGTTTAATACATCTAGTATGTTATATAGAGAATATAAACTTAAAGATAAATTAAATGATCTAACTAAAGAAGAAAAAATTAAATTATTAAGTGAAAATGCTCTTTTAATAAAAAGACCTTTATTAATTGGAAATGACTTTATGTATATAGGTTTTAAAGAAAAAGAATGGAATAATATAAAATAAAAGGAATGATTAATTCATTCTTTTTATTATACTATTTTCTTGTGACATTACATTTTTAATATAATTTGAATATCCTTCAGTTAACAATGAAATTGCTTTTTTGTTGGACTTATATCAGTAGCTTCTACTTGTCTCATTCTCTAAGAATGCCTTCTAAAAAAGTTAGATACACCTTGTTGAACAGCATCTAGCTGTTGTAAATTATTTTGAATATCATCACATACAACATTAGATAAATCTTTTCTATTATTTGAACCAATACTTAATTTACCAAATTCACTCTTGATAAATAAGTCATGATCCTTATTACCTTCGCGTCTACATAATACTTTTTAGTCATTTTTACTTGCTTCAAATTCATATAATCTGATTAAATTTTTCGTTGTTTCGTAAGTTTCTTCTCTTATCATAATATCACTCTTTTACAAATCTATGTGTCTTATTATACTAGCTTATTTTATCAAATAAAAAAAGGGATTAAACCCCTAAGTCCATGTCAACTTCTTCTACTTTAGGAAACCATCCTTGATATCTTTCAGTATGATTGTGATTAAGTTTAGTAGATTTAAGTCCATCATAGTATCCACTTTCATCTTTTCTTCCTTTCATACCAGCAGCATATACAGCATCAAAGTAGTAGTACTTATCTTTATATTTAACTATATTCCACATATGAGCTCCACCATCTAAATCTCCTAAAACTCCGTATGATTCAATTCCTAAATTAAAGAATATTATATTGGCAGCTTTAGCAAATCCAGCACATACAGCATTTTTATTTATGAAGACATTATATGCTGATTGATTTTTACTAGTACCAGTAAAAACTTTATCATAAATAGTATTTTCAGCAAACCAGTCATATACATAAAGTATTTTTTCAGCATCAGTCATATCTTTAGTAGCTTTTCTCATATCTGAAATCATTATCTTCATTTTTTGTTTTCCTATATCTTCAAATATTGGGAATTTGACTGCTTTATCAAAAGTTAATTGCAAAATATTATTTTTATACATAGTACCAAAATTAGAATAATTTAATAGTTCTGGATGATCTATGAGTATAGCATCATTAGCTATTTCAAATATTCCATTACATGTACTAAAATCTTTACAATCATATTTGCTTAAATCTATTTTCCCAGTA
>CACYBN010000125.1 GCA_902772675.1 uncultured Erysipelotrichaceae bacterium | reverse complement strand
TTTATAAGAAGAAGTAATTCTTCTTTTTGTATGTTATAATTAATACGAATTAGGAGGTAATTTATGTTTGAATTAGTTACTCAATATAAACCAAGCGGAGATCAACCAGAAGCTATAAATGAATTAGTAAATGGAATTAATTCTGGTAAGAAGAGTCAAGTCCTTTTAGGTGTTACTGGTTCTGGTAAAACTTTTACTATGGCTAATGTAATTCAAAAAGTAAATAAACCTACTCTTATATTAGCTCATAATAAAACTTTAGCAGGTCAATTATATTCTGAATTTAAAGAATTATTTCCTAATAATAAAGTTTGTTATTTTGTATCATATTATGACTATTATCAACCAGAAGCATATGTACCTAATACTGATACTTATATAGAAAAAGATGCATCAATAAATGATGAAATAGATGAAATGAGACATTATGCTACTAGTGCATTATTATCAAGTAATGATGTTATAGTAGTAGCATCAGTTTCATGTATTTATGGTTTAGGTGATGTAGAAGAATATAGGAATAAAATGTTAACTCTAAATGTTGGAGATCAAGTAAATAGAGATTATATTCTTAATAAATTAGTAGATATGTTATATGAAAGAAATGATTTAGATTTTAAAAGAGGAACATTTAGAGTTAGAGGAGATGTCCTTGAAATAATCCCATCAAATGAACATAGTAATGGTTATAGAATAGAATTTTTTGGTGATGAAATAGATAGAATTAGTGAAATAGATACTTTAACTGGAGTAGTTAAAGTTAATAAGAAAAGTATTTCTATATTCCCAGCAAGTCACTTTGTAGTAGGAGAAGAAAAACTAGAAAGTGCTATTAAAAGAATAGAGGATGAATTACATGATAGAGTTAAATATTTTAATGATAATAATAGACCTCTAGAAGCAGAAAGAATAGAGCAAAGAACTAAATATGATTTAGAATTATTAAGAGCAACAGGTTTTTGTAAGGGAATAGAGAATTATTCAAGACCATTAACTGGAAGAGAAGAAGGAGAAACTCCTACTACTTTGATGGATTTCTTTCCTAAAGATTATTTGTTAATCGTAGATGAATCACATGTAACTTTACCTCAAGTAAGAGGTATGTATAATGGTGATAGAGCAAGAAAATTAAATCTAGTAGATTATGGATTTAGACTTCCTAGTGCTTTAGATAATAGACCATTAAAATTTGAAGAATTTGAGAAAAAAGTAAATCAAGCAATATATGTATCTGCAACTCCTGGAGATTATGAATTAGAAAAAACTAACAATCAATTTGTAGAACAAATAATAAGACCTACTGGTTTATTAGATCCAATAATCGAAGTAAGAAAAACTGAAGGTCAAATAGATGATTTAGTTGGTGAAATAAGAGAAAGAATTAAAAAGAATGAAAGAGTTCTTATTACTACATTAACTATTCATATGGCTGAAGAATTATCTAACTATTTAAAAGAATTAGATATAAAAGTAGCTTATTTACATAGTGAAGTTAAAACTCTAGAAAGAATGAGAATAATAAGAGATTTAAGATTAGGTAAATATGACTGTGTAGTAGGTATTAACCTTTTAAGAGAAGGTATAGATATACCAGAAGTTAGTTTAATAGCTATATTAGATGCTGATAAAGAAGGATTCTTAAGAAGCAGTAGATCATTAATTCAAACAATAGGTAGATGTGCAAGAAATGAACATGGTAAATGTATAATGTATGCTGATAATATAACTGATTCAATGGATTATGCTATTAAAGAAACTGAAAGAAGAAGATCTATTCAAGAAAAATATAATGAAGAACATGGAATAGTACCTAAAACTATAATAAAAGAAATAAGAGATTTAATTTCTAATATAGATGAATCAGATAATAAGAAAACTACTAAGAAACAAACTAAACTTGAAAGAGAAAAGACAATTGAATTATTAGAAGCAGAAATGAGAGAGGCAGCTAAGAATTTAGACTTTGAAAGAGCTATGGAATTAAGAGATATCTTATTTGAAATGAAGAGTGAATAATATGTTTAAAAAGATTTATATAGAAATAACTAATGCATGTAATTTAAACTGTTCTTTTTGTTCTCCAATAAATAGAAAAATAGATTATATGAGTCCAAAAGATTTTAAAGAAGTATTATCAAAAATAAAAGGATATACAGATTATATTTATCTACATGTTAAAGGAGAACCTCTTCTTCATCCTAATTTAGATGAAATATTAAGTATTTGTGATAAAGAAAAAATAAATGTTCAAATAACTACAAATGGAACTCTTTTAAAAGATAAAAAAGATATATTACTTAAACATAATATTCGTCAAATAAATATATCTCTTCATTCAGAAAATAATATAGAGACTTATTTTGAAGATGTATTTGATACTTGTAATGAGTTATCTAATAAATCTTATATTTGTTATCGTATATGGACTTTAAAAGATAATAAGTTT
>CACYBN010000124.1 GCA_902772675.1 uncultured Erysipelotrichaceae bacterium | reverse complement strand
GATAAGATTCTATTACCACATATAGCTAATAATTAATATCATTAAAAGTTATATATGTAGTAATATTTTAACTTATATTACTAACAACTTCATTAAAACACATTATATTGAGAAGGTCAATATTATTTATTTAAGTTTTTTCACTTTACACAAAACTTTACAAAAAAGAAAATACTATTAAATAGTATCTTCATATAAAACAACTTCTTTATTTTCAAGAGACTTCTTAACATCAATAACTCTTTGATTAGAAGATCCACACCAATTTAGTGTAGGATCATGTAGTTCATCAACATAAGTACCATCTACTAATACATCTAAATAATTAATAATTTCTTTATCTTTTAAATAATCAAATAAGAAACCACTCCAAGACCATAAACTCTTATTAGGATACTTTTCTTTAAATCTTTTAGCAATCTCTAAAGAAGTTTCTATATTTTTAGGATGCATTGGTTCTCCCCCTAGTAAAGATAAACCAACTATATGATCAGGACTACATAAATCAAGTATATGATTAATCACTTCATCAGTAATCTCTTTTCCTCCATCGAAATTCCACGTTTCAGGATTAAAACAATTCTTACAATGAAATTCACACCCTTGAAAAAATACTGATACCCTAACACCAGGCCCATTTGAAATATCCATCTTTCTAATTTTATTATATCTACTCATCTTCATCATCTTTATTATCGATATGTAAAACTCTCTCTTTTATCTCTTGAGTTCTACCCTTATTCCAGAAATTAGCCCCAATATATCCACAAGTTCTTCTAGCTACATTTAATAAATCATGATCTCTGTTTCCACAATTAGGACAATACCATTCTAAATTATCATCAATTAATATTTCACCAGTATATCCACACTTTTGACAATAATCACTCTTAGTATTTAATTCAGCATACATAATATTATCATATATAAATTTAATAACTTCCATAACAGTAGATAAATTATTTTCTAAATTAGGTGTTTCAATATAAGAAATAGCTCCTCCTGGACTTAAATTTTGAAATTCACTTTCTAATTTCAACTTAGTAAAAGCATCTATTTCTTCAAATACAGGTACATGATAACTATTAGTAATATAATCTCTATCTGTAATTCCTTTTATAACTCCAAATCTTTCTCTTAAAGATAAAGCGAATTTATAAGTAGTAGATTCAATAGGCGTTCCATATACAGAATAGTCTATATCTTCAGCTTCTTTCCACATCTTACATGCTTCATTTAATTTTTTCATTACTTTAATAGCAAAGTCATGTCCTTCTCCTCCATCAGTATGAGAGTGCCCTGTCATATATTTAACACATTCATATAAACCTGCAAAACCTAATGAAATAGTAGAATATCCATGATGTAATAAATCATGTATAGATTCTCCTCTATCAAGTCTAGCTAGTGCTCCATGTTGCCATAATATAGGTGCTATATCAGAAGTAGCTCTACTTAAACGTTTATGTCTTACTTGTAAAGCTCTATGACATAGTTCTAATCTTTCATCTAATATCTTCCAGAAATCATCCATATCTTTAGCAGAAGATAAAGCAACATCTGGTAAATTAATAGTTACTACTCCTTGATTAAATCTTCCATAGTATTTACCTTTTCCAGGAACATAATTTTTAGCTTTAGCAATATTTCCTAAAGATATACTTCTATCAGGAGTTAAGAAAGAACGACATCCCATACAAGGATAACAATCTCCTTCTCCATATTCATTTATTTTTAATTCTTTCATTACTTTTTCTGAAATATAATCAGGAACCATTCTTTTAGCAGTACATTTAGCAGCTAATTTTGTTAAGTAATAATATTTACCTTTTGGATTCATATTATCTTCTTCAAGTACATATAATAATTTAGGAAAAGCTGGTGTAATATATACACCTTTTTCATTTTTCATTCCTTCAATTCTTTGTTTTAATACTTCTTCAATTATCATTGCTAATTCTTCTTTATATTCTTCTGTTTCTCCTAAATACATACAAACACTTAAAAAAGGAATTTGTCCGTTAGTATTAGTTAAAGAATTAATTTGATATTGGAAAGTTTGTACTCCATCATTAATTTCCTTTGCCAGATCTTCTTTAGCATATTTTTCACAATCTTCTTTACTGAATTTACGTTTTTTATATTTAGATAAATATCTATTATAACTATCTCTTACAAATGGAGCTAAATGAGTTAATGTAATAGTACATCCTCCATATTGACTTGAAGAGACTGCAGTTATAATTTGAGTAGCAATTGTCATAGCAGTTAAAAAAGTATGAGGTTTCTCTATCATTACTCCATTCATATTAGTACCATTTTGTAACATGTCTTCTAGATTTATCAAATCGCAATTATGAAGAGCATCTTGTGCAAAATAATCAGCATCATGGAAATGAATTAATCCTTCATCATGAGCTTTTACTATATCTTCAGGAAGTAAGAATCTTCTTGTAATATCTGTACTAGTAATACCTGCTAGATAATCTCTTTGTACAGTAACTATTTTAGAATTCTTATGAGAACATTCAGTATTCCAGTATTCACTTTTTCCATCGATTAGTTCTTTAATAGTTAAATCTGTAGTATTACTTTTTCTTACTAATTCTCTACGGAATCTATAAGTAATATACTGTTTAGCTAAAGCATATTTACCTAAAGCCATAAGACGCATTTCTATAGTATCTTGAACGTCTTCAACTAACATTCTTTTTTTGTGTAATCCTTCAATATACTTAATAATATTTCTAATTTGGATATCACTTACTCTATCTTCTTCTTGTACTTCGATATTAGCTTTTTCTAAAGCCGTTTCAATCTTTTCAGGCATATAATCAACAACATGTCCATCTCTTTTAATAATCTTCATATGGATCCTCCTGGATATATTTTTTCTATTATGATGTGAGTATATCACTTTTTAGTTTGATTAAAATGTTGCATTTGCAACACCTGACATTTTTTGATAAAATTGTTTTAGGTGATGATTATGAAAAGCCCATTTTATAACATTTC
>CACYBN010000123.1 GCA_902772675.1 uncultured Erysipelotrichaceae bacterium | reverse complement strand
TCTATACTATATTAAAATACTTATACCACATGGACTTAAATTGCATTTTAAGTTAAAATATAATATGAAGTAATATACTCTAAAAGGGGAGATAAATATGAAGAAGAAAATTATAAACACTACACTATTATTAATAATATTTGTATCTGTTTTTTCAATAAATTGTAGGATAGCTTTTGCTGCTCAATCAGGAAGAGTTATGGCTACTAATGGATTATCAATGAGAAATGGTGCTGGTACAACATATTCAGTTAAAACTACTATTCCATATAATAAAACAGTAACAGTTAATTCTACTAACACTAAAACTAGTGATGGTTCTAATGGATGTTCTACAGGTATTTGGTATAATGTAACTTATTCTAGTTATACAGGATATGTTTGTAGTAGATATATTGAATTACTTTCTACACCTACTCAAGAACCAACTAATCAAGAAATACCTAAATCTGATATTAGTAAAATGACTGATGCAGAATTTGATGCTTATTTAAATAAACAAGGTTTTCCTGAATCATATAAAACTAAATTAAAATCTCTACATGCTAAACATCCTAACTGGGTATTTGTAGGAGTTAAGTCTAGAGACAATTGGTCTACTACTTTAAAAAATGAAAATGTATCAGGTAGAAGTTTATATCAATCAACTAGTAGTTCTACTCAAGGATATTTATCTACTGCAGATGGAAACTATGATTGGTATACTAATAAATTTAAAGCTAAAGATGGATCTACATGGTTCCAAGCTAGTGAAAAAACTATAGCTTATTATATGGATCCTAGAAACTGGTTAAATGAATCTAATGTATTTATGTTTGAAGATTTAAATTATTATAGTTCTTATCAAACTATTGATGCAGTAAACGCTATTTTATATACAGACTTTTATAAAGATATAAATAAACATTATATAACTGCTGCTAAGTCATATAATGTATCTCCTATCTATTTAGCAGCATTAACAAGACAAGAGGTTGGTTTATCTAGCGGATATGCTACTAGCGGTAAAACAAGTTCATTTTGTGACGTAGATTATACTGGATATTATAATTTCTACAATATTCAAGCTACATCTGGAACTAAACCAGTATGTAACGGATTAAAATATGCTAAAGCTCAAGGATGGAATACAAAAGAAAAAGCTATAACTTTAGGAGCTAAATGGATTGCTAATGGATATATAAACATATATCAAAATACTCCATATTTCCAAAAATGGAATACATCTTCTAAATCTAAAAATATAAATTATTATCATCAATATATGACTAATGTAAAAGCAGTAGTATCTTCATCATCTACTACTTATAATTCTTATAAGAGTATGGGAATAATTGACTATCCAATAGTTTTCCAAATTCCTATATATGATGGAATACCTACTTCTACTTCATTACCTGCTACTGGAAATCCTAATAACTATTTAAAAACATTAAAAGTTAATGGTTCTTCAGTAACTAACTTTGATGGAGCAGATACTTCATATACTGTTACAATAGCTAATCCAGGAAACGTAACTATTGCATCTACAGCTGTTGCATCTACTTCAACAATTACAGGTAATGGAACATTTAATATAGCTAATAATGGTGATAGAAGAACAGTTGTTGTTAAAGCACAAAATGGAAGTACTAAAACTTATACAATTACATTTAAAGTAACTAATACTAGTACAAATACTAATACAGGAAATGATAATAACAACAACAATAACAATGATAATACTGGAAATACTAATACTGGTACTAATACAAATAATGATCAACCTACTATTAATTATTTAACTCCAGAAGAAACAGTATTAGGTTCTGGATATAAAGTTAAATCTAATTATTTATATAATGTTACTTTAGGTTCTACTGTAGAAGGAAGTATTTCTAAGTTTCAAAAAGCTAATTCATATGCAAGTATTACAATTACTAATAATAATGATAAAGCAAAAACTAGTGGTTCTTTAGTAACTGGTGATAAAATTACTATTACTTCAAATAATAAATCTAATACTTATATTGTAGTAATATATGGTGATTTAAATGGAGATGGTAATATTTCTATAGTAGACTTAGCTAGATTACAAAAATACTTATTAAAACAAACTACTTTAAACGGTGGTTACTATACATCAGCAGATGTTAATAAAGATGGAAAGATAGATATAGTAGACTTAGCAAAAGTTCAAAAACATTTGTTAAAAGTATCTAATATTTCTCAATCATAGGAGTAAATTATGAAGAAGAAAAAGATATTATTTAACATATTATTAGGATTTATATTAATATTATCTACTCATAAAGTAGATGCACTATCTACTAGTGTTACAGTTAAAGCTGATAAAAGTACAGTAGTTGTAGGTAATACTGTTACTTTTACAGCAACTATTAAATCTGATAAAAATTTATTTGCTTTAGAATATGATATTTCATACAATTCTAATTTATTACAAATAACTAGTGGTAATACATCTAATACTATTCCACTAGAAGGTATTAAAGCAAAAACTTTAACTTGGAAATTCAAAGCTAAAAAATCTGGTACTGCTACAGTAAAAGTAAATGCTAGATCTAGTGATGGAGAGGTTTACTCTTCTAAAAGTGGTTCTAAATCTGTTAAAATAATAACACAATCTGAACTAGAAGCATCTTATTCAAATAATAATTATTTATCTGGATTAAAAGTTGAAGAAGGTACTCTATCTCCAGCTTTTAATAAAACAGTTACATCTTATACTGTAGAATTACCTCCTAATACTGAAGAAATTAATATAAAAGGATCTAAAGCAGATTCTAAAGCTTCTGTTGAAGGATTAGGAAAAGTATCAGTAGAAGATGGAACAAATATAATTAAAGTAGTAGTAACTGCTCAAAACGGTTCAAGTAGAACATATACAATTACTGCTAAAGTTAAAGAATTAGATCCAATTAAAGTAAATTTAAATAATGAAGAATATACAGTAGTTAGAAAATCAAAATTATTAACTTCTCCAGGAACTAATTTTAAAGAAAGTACTACTAAAATAAATGATGTAGAAGTACCTACTTTATATAATGAAAATGCTAATATTACTTTAGTAGGTCTTAAAAATAAAGATGGAAATATAAAATTGTATGAATATGATAATAAAAATAATAGTTATATAGAATATAATCAATATACTTTTAAATCATTAAGTTTATATATTAAAGATAAAGAAATAGAAAATTATAAAAACAAAGAAGATATTACAATAAATGATAGAAAAGTAACTATGTATAAACTAGAAAATAATAATTATTTATATTTCTATGCTATAAATCTAGAAACTGGGAAAGAATCTATCTATTCATTTGATAAAGATGAAGAAACTGTTCAAAAGTATTTAAAAAGTGATACAATAGTTAAAGAAACAGTAAATAAAGATTCTAAAGAAGAATTATATAAATATATAATTTTAGGTTTATTAGGATTTATCTTATTAACATATATCATTCTTTTATTAGTATTAATATTTAGTAAAAAGAAGAAAAGCACTGTTCAAGTAGCAGAGACTAATGAAAAACAACAAGAATTAGAAGATAACAATTTAGATGAAGAAGAATTAGAATTTACAAAAGATGATCTTCTTTCAAAAAAAGAATTAAAAGAGAAAGAAGAACGTGAAAAAGAATTAGAAAAAACAAAAGAAAAACTTGCTAAAGATACAGCAGAAGAATTAAAAAGAATAAATAATACTAATACTTCAGATACTAATGTGTTAGTTGATGCTATCGAAGAAGCTATAAGTGAAGAAACTAATAAAAATATAAAAAAGAAAACTAGAAAGAAAAAGACAAGAAAAGAAAATATCGATAATATGGAGGATTAATAATGAGAAGCAGACAAAATGAGAGAGAACTAATGCTTAAAGAAAAGAAAAGAAGAAGAAGATCCTTTATTATAGATATTTTCTTTATTCTTGCTTCAATTGGTGCTTCCATATTCTTTATACGTTCTTTATTAGAATTAAAAAATATTGAAAACTTATTAAGATATACAGTTATTGGTGTCGCTGTATTTATCAACTTAATAATGATAGTTAATCTATTTAGAAGTAAAAAGAAGAAAACAAGAGTAAAGAAAATATTTAAAAGAATCTTAATTCTAATAATGATAGCAGTCTTCTTATTTGGAGGATTTACTATTAATAAAGTATTATCAAAATTAGATAACATGAATAAGAAGACAGTAACTTCAAGTACAGCTTTAGTTACTCTATCTTCTAATCCTATTAGTGATGTTTCTAAAATTAGAAATTCAAAGATAGGTATTGGTGCTGATAAAGATAATACAGAGTTTTATGTATTACCTATGGAAATACTTCAAAAGAACAATCTATTAAAGAGGAACTCATTAGTAGAATATGATGACTATCAAACAGCAATTAGTGATTTATTAAATAAAAATGTAGACTATATATTCTTACCTAGCAACTATGTAGAAATATATAGTAATCATGATGAATATGAAGATTTAGAAGAACAAACTAAGATATTGACTACTTCTCAAAAAGAAGAAACTAAAGAAGAAGTTGGTCTAAAAGGATCATCTAAAGATGTATCTGAACCATTTACTGTATTACTTATGGGTGTAGATTCTACCGCTAATGGTCTTAAAAATGCTAATTCATTTAATGGAGATTCTATAATGTTAATTACATTTAACCCTACTACATTAAATGCAACAATGTTAAGTATTCCAAGAGATAGTTATGTACCTATTTCTTGTATGAGTAATAAAGAAAATAAAATAACACATGCTGCTTCTCATGGAGCTAAATGTGTAATAAAGACAGTTGAAAATTATTTTGGATTAGAAATAGACTATTATGCTAAAATCAACTTCACTGGATTAGTTAATCTAGTAGATGCTTTAGGTGGAGTTGAAGTAGATGTACCTTATTCTTTCTGTGAACAAAACAGTAAGAGAAAATGGGGTGAAAATACAATCTATGTAAAAAAAGGAAAACAAACATTAAACGGTGAACAAGCTTTAGCACTTGCACGTAACAGAAAATCTAATGCTAAGAAATGTTCTAGTAAAGAATATACTCAAGGAGTAAGAAACGACTTTGTAAGAGGTCAAAACCAACAATTAGTTATTCAAGGAATTATTAATAAAGCTAAAAATATTAATTCAATCTCAGATGTTTATAAAATATTAGATACTATTTCTAATAACTTAGATACTAACATGGCTAGAGATACTATTCTTTCATTCTATAATATAGCTAAAGATATAATGTTTAGTTCTAGAGATGAAGATAGTGAATTAGTATCTATTCAAAAATTATATTTAGCTGGTTCTGATCAAATAATATTTGATGAAAGATCAAAATTAGAATTATATAATTATATTCCTAATACTACTAGTAAAAAGATGATTATCGATGCTATGAAAGT